>CAMWKN010000058.1 GCA_947174825.1 uncultured Clostridium sp. | reverse complement strand
GTTCATACTTGTTAATGTCCTGAGCACCATCTAACCAAGTAATTGCCGCACGAACGGGTGTCTTTAATACCCCTATTACAAATGGAAATCCATTCACAAGCAATACAATATCCAGACGTTTGCCGCCATCCTTCTTCGGATAAACCCATTGATTTGTCACAACATATTGATTCTTATCCAACTTACCATTAATTTCAGTTCCAAAAAAATCAATAGATACCTGTTTACCATCCTCTGCGTAAGGATAAGAATTCTTCTCAAAAACCATCTGTTTAAATGCCTCGTTCTGAGTAACAAGGTTCTGTGTATTGGTTGATAAAAAAAGTGTTCTTAATTTGTAAATGATTTCATCCGCTCTGGATTCGTCCGTCGCGATTTCCGGATTAAGGCGAATTAGTGCATCACGTACCATGGACTCAACCATGACATCGCTTTCTTCACGTTCAAGTTCTTCCGGCGAGATATATTCCCAACCATTTTTACTAAGCGTTGTAATAATCATCTGCTCAGTTGTGTTGTCTTCATTAAACATGATTTCCTCCTTCCTCGCATAATGCGATATTACAATTGCGTTTATAACTGCCCTGAGCTAATTCATTAATCTTCCTATTATTCTCAACAACAAATTGGAATTATTTTAGTTCTTGATGTACCAAAGATCTGATGAGGTTCTCTACACCTTCGATGGCCTGCTTCAATTCAAATTTTGATTTATCGGTCTGTTCTAGAAGTCTTGCAAACTCTTCCTGTAGCTCAGTCGGTGGTAACGGTTGTTTCAATTTGCTTGCCTTTGAAATAAGGAAATGCGCAACTGTTGTAGCTCCCAATCCACCTTCTATTTGTTTCCATACCGTAGGCATCGTAAGACCGTACGTAAAGAATATCTCATTAATATTTTTCTTCTTTCTAAACAGCAGAACATCCGCATCCTTAAAATAGAATCGTTCGCCCGGCTTTATAATGTAGGTTTTGCCGATAGTGCTGGTTGCTGAAACTATAATATAGCCTGCTTTCACAATTTCATCCTCAGGTCTGCTATTATAAAATTCTTCAGAAACAAAGAATTCGTTTGTAAGCGGTTCTCCATTAGCAAGCTGCACCATATCTCTTACTCTAATGAATGGAATACTACCTTCTGTTTTCCATTCAGATTTCAAAATACGACGACTAGATGTGATTGAAAAAACATCTTCCATTAATGCGACTGGCCATTTACATTCGCCAACTTCCTCTTCGCCAAACATCTCAATAAATTGCGATTTGATCAATTCATCTGTTTCCTGAAGCAGTTTATTATACGCATTCTTCGTATCAATCACTGCCCATATTACAGGTGCTACGCGTTGCTGTTCTTCAATAGAAGGTAGCTCAAACTCCAAATTTTTTAGATCTCTCCAGTTAATTGTTGGCGATAGCGAACCTACTGATATTTGTATGGCTTTATCAAGGAAATAGTCTGAGCTAATAAACAACGGAAAATACTCCTTTGTAATTACTTTTTCCTTTGGTCTGAGAACCATTCCATGCGCCGAGAAGATCCCGTCAAATGGTGCAATCCCCACTTTTTTCTGATATGCACGACGCTTACCAAATAATACATCACCCTTTTTCATGATGAGTTTTTCACCTATCGGTGCGACCTCCGCACCCCACCTGGAAACTGTTAATGTACCCGAATCAAGATGTTCTAGTCCAATGTATGTATACTTGTCCTCCTCCACAGGCTTCTTCTTTTTGGTACTGTTGATAGCAATATCTGAAAATTTATACTTAGGCATTATTATTCCTCCCTCTTAAGTAAATTTTCAAGTTCTTCATAATATGCTCTTAAACGCCGAGATCTCCTAAGCCATACGTCATAACTATCCTGCACTGTCATTACCAATTCAAAAGTGATTGCAGACGGATCTTTAACATATAACGGAATACTCAACGAAAAATCATTTTTCTCGATATCGCGAATAGATACCTTCTTCGCGATATCATTATCTGTTTTAAATTCCTCATATGCTTTCGCAATTTTATCAATGTGCTGCAACTCCAAATAGCTCTGAGCATTTTTTCTTGTAACCTCATTTACAGCATTGATAAAAAGTATATGACCTTTATGGTTCTCTGGCTTCTTCGATCTGCAAATAACAATACAGGCTTCCATCGGTGAGTTATAAAACAAATTAGGGCCTAAACCGATTACACATTCCAGCAAATCTGAACGCACTAGTTTTTCTCTCATGTCCTTCTCTTCATTTCTAAAAAGAACTCCATGCGGGAAAAGAATTGCACACCTGCCAGTATTCTGTTTCATACTTTTCAAAATGTGCTGCAAAAAAGCATAATCTGCGCGCCCCTGTGGAGGAACTCCCAAGAAGTTTCGGCCATACTTATCTGCGGAAAAAGCATTTCGGTTCCATTGGTTTATGGAGTAAGGCGGATTGGCTACTACTACGTCAAATTGCTGTAATTTTCCATGTTCTATATATGCTGGCGCTGCAAGTGTATCCCCATTGGCAATCCTAAAATCCTCTATACCATGAAGAAACAAATTCATTCTGGCGATTGCAGATGTCAGGGCATTTATCTCCTGACCATATAGTGATACGTTTCTCCATTCTTTTCCGTTGTTCTTCAGATGTGAAATGGACGAAATTAGCATGCCTGCACTTCCACAGGTAGGATCATAAATAGACTCTCCGGATTCCGGCTTCAACATTTCAGTCATCAAATGGACAACCGTACGATTGGTATAGAACTCCTGTGCAGTGTGTCCACTATCATCCGCAAATTGTTTGATGAGATATTCATACCCCTGTCCCAACTCATCCTCCGGGCAGTTCTCAATCGATAATGTTTTACTGCTAAAATGCTCCAAAAGATCTTTTAACAATCTGTCTGGGAGCCGATTTTTATTTGTCCATGTACCATCACCAAAAATCCCTTGTAATTTTTCATTATTTGATTTTTCAATAACACGAAAAGCCTTCTGTATCGCTTTTCCTACATTCTCTGAAACATTTCTCACATCATCCCAATGCGCACCATCCGGAACGGAGAAATTATGCGTTTCTTCCCATGTAGCTGCCTCCGGACCATTTTCTTTTACAGCTTTTTCTGTCTCCTCCTCATAAACGTCATTCAGACGTTTGAAGAACAGAAGCGGGAAAATATATTGCTTGTAAGCTCCGGCATCTATATGATTTCTTAAAAGAACTGCCGAACCCCAAAGATAAGATTCAAGCTCATCCTGGGTAATCTTCTTACTCATTCACATATCCTCCTTCAATCAACAGTCTGTTCATCTTGTCCTCAGCTTCGCGAACCGCCTGCAGTGCTGCGTAGTATCTCATTCGCACAACTGCTGGGGATACCGTTTCTTGCTTTTTCCTCTCAATATATTTATTAACACTGAGTTCATAGCCACCAGCTTCAACATCTGCTATTGTTACTATCTTGCATTTATCAATTACATCTGTATAGTCAGTGTAGAGTTTATATAATGTATCAACATCTTTTGGTTCCAATACATTCTGTGCACGCTTTGGTGTATAAATTTCTGATCCATCAATTAAACAGATTCTTCCTTTATGATTATGTTGCTTCTTGTTCCTCAGAAATAAAATACAAGCTGATACCCCAGTACTGTAAAACACACCACTTGCCAAAGTAATAACAGCTTCAAGTTTATCAGACTCAATTAATTGCTTGCGGATCGTTCCCTCCTTACCCGAATGGAACAGCACTCCCTGCGGAAGAACCACAGCACAACGTCCGGTTTTTGGATTCATAGACTCCGCCATGTGTTGAAGCCATGCATAATCTGCACTTGAATCACTAGGACACCCCCAGATATTTCTTCCATACATATCAGATTCAAACTGCTGTGCCCCCCATTTTTCCATACCAAATGGAGGATTAGCAAGCACACAATCAAATGCTTTCAGTTTCCCTTTATCCAAAAATAGTGGATTCCGCAAGGTATCACCCTGCTTAATCTGCACATCCTTAGCACCATGAAGATAAAGGTTCATTCTGGCAATTGCAGATGTGGACAGATTATTCTCCTGACCAAAAATCCTACCATATGCAAGACGGTCATTTTTCATATGGCGAATAGCCTCAATTAACATACCGCCGGTTCCACAAGCTGGATCATAAACAGTTTCCCCCGGCTGAGGATCAAGTAATTTAACCATCAACTTAACAATTGGACGTGGTGTGTAGAACTCACCAGCATTCTTCTTGGACATATCCGCAAATTTCTTTATCAGGAATTCATAGCTGTCGCCCATAATATCTGCAGAATAGTTCTTGTTACCAACCCTAATCAGTGACATATGCTCTATCAGGTTCTTTAACCTCTCATCAGTCAGTTTATTTTTATCAGTCCACGTCGCATCATCAAAACTACTAAACACGCCAGACAATGTATCAGGATTAGCTTTTTCGATGCCGGTCATAGCTTTGACGATTGCCTTCCCAACATTTCCACTCACTTCGTGAACGTCATTCCAATGACACCCTTCTGGGATAACAAAAGAATGCATATCCTCTGCCTCTGCATATTCTATATCTCCGCCAGAAAATTCCATAGCCTCTTCAAATTCTTCATCATAGACATCAGAGATACGCTTAAAAAAGAGAATTGGTGTTACATAGCTTTTAAACTCATCCTGATTTATCGGCCCCCTTAAAATATTACAAGCTTCAAACAAGTGATTAAACAATTGTTGGCTGGTTGTTTCCTCTGCAGTATTCTCAGATTCTGTAGCATCATCATCCGCAGCTTTTGTAGCATCTTCAATGATATCTTCACGATTTCCGCCTTTGACTTTGCGTGTTACTTTGCGACTGATAGGTACACTCACATCTCCGATTTTCTTCTCCATAACCGGAGGATATTTGTTCTCAAACATAATCAATATTTGCATCAAGCGCTCATCAAGAAAAGTTAGTGCATGCTTTCTAATATCTGATGGAATACCGTAATATGCTTCAGCTATGCCACCACAAATAGCTGCAAGTGTATCGCTGTCTCCTCCAATCGAGATAGCATTACGAACCGCATCTTCAAAACCGGTTGACTCAAAAAATGCTTCCAACGCTTGCGGAACTGTTTCCTGACAGGTTTCATTAAACTGGTATACATCCCTGATCTCATCTAGCGTAAAGTCTATCTTGTAGTAATTATTATTGATGTAATCTCTGATCTTCAACATACTACTTCCAGTCTTAGCCATGTAGATTGCAACCGCTGTAGCTTCTGCTCCTTTGATTCCCTCTGGATGGTTATGTGTTACTTCCGTAACCTTCTTAGAAAGTATCTTGGCTTCTTCAAGACTTTTCGCTGCAAAACCTGCAGCACTTACCCTCATAGCCGCACCATTTCCAAAACTGTTATATGGTTCAGGTTTGTCAGAGAACATCCAATGATAAAATCCTCCACCATAGCCGCAGTCAGGATAATTACGTCCTACCCTCTGCATACATTCAATCGCTTTCTGCGAAAGATCACTGTAGTCTGGTTTACTTACTAATATTGCCTGGGCCAACGCCAATGTCATTACAGTATCGTCAGTTGGGAAACATTTATATGTAAGAAATTCGAAATCCTTAGCTCTGTAATTATTCCATTCAAAACGAGACCCGACAACATCCCCAATGATCGCTCCTAGCATGCTGTAACTCCTTTCCTATAAAGACATACATTGCATCTTATATGAAATAATTTATTTTCTGGTACATTTTTATATCTGAAATATATTATACTTATACTAATAAAACTTATTTACTCAAAAACTTTGCAACTTACCAAGAACATTCTTCCAACGTTTTTCAGCTTCTGATACTATATCCATATATATATTTAATTCTTTTATATACTCTTCAGCAACCTTCTTCTGTTCCGCAATTGGTGGAATAGGAATTTCAAGACACGTTAAATCTTTATAACTGATATTCATTATTGTCGTCCCTTGTTGTGCACTACTTATCAGCTTATTCCCAAGCGGGCTGTCCAAAAATAGTTTCAAGTATACACTACTCAATTTTTTCTCGTCTGGTCTTATTACAATTACATTAGAGTGCGCTATGCAAGGAAAGTTCTGTGTATGAAATACGGAAGTTCTTATGGATGTGCCTCTTCCCGGAAGAAGCACATCACCCTCTTGTAAGATATAATTAGCCACTTTACGTTCATCTTCATCAATAGTATCTAAATTTTCGTAATCAATCTCATATTCTCCAATATTTGATATATTCAGAACACCTATAGCGCCATTCTCAACTTTTTTTGAGACAGACTTACCTCTAAACACCTGTGCCACATTTCCAAGAAAATCCTTGCGAACACTTGAATTCTGATAGTTTAAGTATTCATCATCCTGCTGTGCAAATATGCGGTCAACATTCCAATCTCCTTGTTGTTCTAACTCACTTAGCATTACAAAGGTATCATCTTTAATGTTAAGTTCTGTAACTGCAGCTCGTTTTGATTTACGTTCACCAGCAGAATATCTCCGGATAATCACATCGTCATCTCCTGGTCTGGTATTCTCTATATCAAGCAAATATGTCTTAATACCTGTGTATTCCAATACCCCTTCTGGTAATTCTGCAAGTTCATTAATAGTGTAATTACTCTGCACAAAATTTCTTAAATCTGCTATTTTTCCAGTAGCAAAAGTAATTCTTCCAGGAAGAATTATTACCATCTCACCTCCACTATTTAAGTGATAAGAAAGATTCTCCAAGGCAACCATATCGTATTCACGACAAATAAAAGTTCTATCTTCTACAAGAGTCCTTCCACCAAAAAACGGTGAAGCAAGTATCACATCGAAACGCTGATTGACAAATTCATATTCATAGATATTCGTCTGCACAACTTTAACGTTATCATACTCCTCAAACACATTTTCAAGCGCTCTAATATATTTAGCATCCTGACTAGTAAGCACAAATTCAGAATTAATATGTTCGTCCACAATCCACTGCAAAGATGGAACGAATTTTTCCGCCTCAGCTATCAAAACTGTTTCTGTCTCAAACGTAATCCGAGATGCTAACTTTCTAATTAAAACTTCTGGAAGAATCGGATATCTGGAATTTTGAAAATCCAATATCAAAACATGTTCCCAAGGTATCCGCCCCGTTACGCTAGAAAAAATTTTATAAAACTGAGCACTATCATCAAAAGGATTAGGTACCCCCTCCTCATCCGCAACCATTAAAAGAAGCGCATAAAGTTCTTCCGCCGTCTCAGCTACATGGCCTTTTTCTATCGCCCGACGAACTTGATTTATTAATAAGAGTCCCTGTATTATCTGATCTTTTTTGACAATACCTCTCATGACATTCATCTCATCATAAAATTCATTATACATAGTTTTTCCCATCATATCCGCCTCCACTATTGCACTCCACTTTTAGACCTATAGTAATCTTAATACATTCTAATCTATTTGTCAAGTATTAAATTTTAGTATTCAAATACCAAAATTGTATAATACCCATAACCATAAGATATACTGAAAATTGAACATATTTAAATACCCATTTTAAAACTTTCTTGAACAAGAAAAAGAGAAGGCTCTTGATAGTATTCAATACCACCAAAAACCCTTATCTCCGCCTTTACTCCTTCTATTTTTTTATACGGTTTAGCAATGGTGTAGCAT
>CAMWKN010000057.1 GCA_947174825.1 uncultured Clostridium sp. | reverse complement strand
GCCGGGGCACGATATTGATTATGTGATTGTTGACAGTTTATTGGAAATGTGTAAGCGTCTGGGATATGATTCTATTATAGAAGGTGTGGAAAACAGTAAGGTGGCGGATATCGTAGGAGACTTGGATGCTACATTGCTGCAGGGATACCATTATTCGCATCCGATCTGCCGGAAAGATTTTGAAAAAATGTTGGATGAAGATAAGACGTCATGAAACTTACAATAAATGGGAACGGTGCAGGAGGAGCGAGTTGCCATTGCACGGATAATAGTCAATGATCCATCCAACGTTCTTGCAGATGAGCCTACTAGGTTCTTGATTCTGCGACAACAATGGAGATTATGAAGGTATTTTGCTGTCTCAGATAATAAAGTTTTTTGAGGAATGTACCACAATTCTTAGAAGGAATGTGGTGCTTTTTTATCGAATAGGAAATTCCTCCTATTCGATAAAAAAACACTCCGTGTGGATCGCACGCAAATGCACATGTATTATGTCGCTGATGCGACGCATTTGCGGCGCAGAGTTTCGCAAAGCGAAACTCTTTGTTCTTTTGCCAAAATTTGTATGGCAAAACTGACGTCTGGGTTTTATGTATATCTTGCTTTCAAAATGTGAAATTCGTTTACAAAACGGGAATCTCGATATAATTCTCAGCCCATTTCTGTAATCTACCGTGTTTTCTGGCCAAAATCAGTAGAAATATGTCGTTTCATGTAAAAAGCATTGTTTTTTTAATAGAAATTTTATAGCATACTTAATAAATTAGTTGGGTTGTATATTTATAAGAAGGATAGTGTGAAAAATGATGCGACAGGAGGTGAGAAAATAAAGAAAAGTGTTGAGGAAAAAAGGTCGTAGAAGCGCAAATGATGATGCATATGGAAGATAAGCTTGATTATTTAGAAAGAGAGGAACAAGATTATGAAGAAAAATTTCAAAAAAATGGTTGTGGCATTATTGGTTTTTAGTTTTATTTTTGGTTTGGCTGTTAATAAGAAAGTTAGCAGTGCTTATACAATTTCAGAAAGATTTAGCGTGACTCCTTTAAATTTGGCAAGGGTAGCGATACCAAATGTTAATGAAAAGAATGATGTTACTGTTACATTCACAGCATATCCCGACATTTTGCCCTGTGCTACCCAGGTGGATATCTATAAGAATATGAATTTTACAGGTAGTCCGGTTACAACAAAAGTGTTTAATAGAGGAAATCATATTGAACCTAAGTTTGTTTTGCCTGCGGGAAAGACCTATTATGCTAAAATCTCGTCATATACTGGAGATGATATTACTGGAACCTTTATTGCTACCTATTAATTTTTCATTTCGTTTGATTTCATAAGTATTTAAAGATAGGGGACTAAATATTTGAATTGCTATTTCGAATATTAGTTCCCTATCTTATTATAATGTAGGGAGCTTGTGCTGTACTACCCAGGAAGTCTGCACTGTTTTGGAGATAGCAAAGTGATTTGCATGGTGCGGACAATAATATAGTTATAGTTGACAAGGGATATTATATGCTGTATAGTATGTGAAAATGATGCTATACAGCATATAATATTATACAGAGAAATGTATGGAGAGGCAAAGAGGTATTACAGATATGGTAAGATTATAATAATTCTATATTGTCTGGTGGAAAAGCTTCCTTTCAATGGAACTAGAAAGAAACCAAGCAACCTATATATACAATGCCTATAGGGATGTGGCGGAAAAGAATATATGGAATGCGGCAACAAAAAAATACAGTTGGATAACCATGAAAGACAGGAGGTGCAAGCTATGAGGAAAATAGGGGGAATGTGTGCTGGTATATGTGTTATTTTGTTATCATTTTGCAGTTGTACGAACCAAAGTTGGTCGCAAAATGGGACAGAATATTCTGAGGATATGGGAAAATGGAGCAGCCAGCTTGATGGAGTATTTGATTATCCTATGCTTGCCTATATGGATAATATCATAGCATATCCCAGTGCCGATAATTTAAATTTTTATGATACCGTGAAAGAGAAACTTGTAAAAAGTAGTCTGCCAGAAGCATGTTGGGGAATTTCAGCAGGAAAGGAATATTTTTATGTTTTGATTGAGAAAGAAGCATCTGATGTATTGTCAGAACGTCCGGGGTCTTTTTATTTGAAGTTGTATTATCCGGATGGTTCTATATATCAGGAAGTGCCCGTGCCTTTTCAACGTATGTTTGTTTCAGATGGGATGATTTATGGGTATTGGGAACCAGATTATATTTTGGATGGGTATGAATGCAAGGAAGGACATATTGAGGCAACACATTATATAAGTGAAGAAAATTTCTTAAAGGATTTTCCAAATAAGGTTTCTGATTGGAATGAAATGGAGGGCGATACTTTGCAAATTGCGTCTAAAACATTTTATCGCTATCCGGCAGATGGTTATATGCATAAAAAGACGTATTACTGTGATGACAAATACCTAAATGAGAATCAGCAGTTTTATTTTACGGAATATGTAGATGGAGAATTAGCGACTACCACGGAACGGGCGATGAATGTACAGTATTTGCAACAAATGTACGCAATGATGAAAAAGAAAGAAAAAAATTGGGTTACTTATGCATGGGAAGTAGAGGGGACTTTATATGGGGTTTGTAATATCTATCAAAGTTCGCCGAGTTTTTTATCGCAGATGGATACGAGTAGTATTGACTATAGCATTTCTTTCTGCTATAACGAAAATACAGACACTTTGGATAAAATAGATGAGTATGAAGATGTAGAATTGATTTATGCAGATAGAAATTGTGTGCTTACGCATACGGTTGATGTTGTATTTTGCACAGATCTGGCTACAGGTCAGGAAGATATTATTTTGGATTATGATGGTGCGATTACGGTAGATGTACGGGATGGATTGTTGTGCGTGAGAAGATTGGGAAATGAACTGCTTGGTGACTCTTATGTGGCAGTAGAACAAGAGAATTATTGGGGAGAAGGCATCTTGTTGGTAAAAAAACTATGGTAGAAGTATGAGATGGAAAAAGCTTTATATCTGAAAAGAAGAGGAAATCCATGAAAAAATTAAAGCAGCCAATACATAATAAAAAAATTTAAACATAAAAACTAGTGTACTTGTGAATTTTGCCGATATTAATTATCTTCAATGTTGGTATATATTTGTT
The DNA here is from genome assembly GCA_947174825.1 of uncultured Clostridium sp. Next base: position 4,592 of record CAMWKN010000057.1, on the reverse strand, counting down.
GATGACCTTTCTTTTATAGAAAGCATGAAAAACCTGAAGGAAATTTCGGTGGATAAGTATAATGAAGAATTAAAAATAGCTGCAAAAGAAGCAGGAATTAAATGCAATTAAGTTATGCTTCGTGCTTTGATGATGGAGACGGGGTTGAATGGGCAGCTATTCCTGATTTCTTTGTTTCAAGATAATAATCGTATGAAATGTAAAGCTGTTTTCATCAAAATAGAGACGAGAATTCCCATCATACTTTTCAATGATACGCTGAATGCTTTTCATGCCGTAACCATGTCTCCATTTATTCTTCTTCGTTGAAATCAGCTGGTGATTTTCTTTTGAAAATGGATTTTTATGGCAAGAGTTAATCATGGTAATCATAAAACCATTATTGTTATGAGGGGTAATGTTCAATTCGATAAATGAACCGGGTATGTCTTTTGCGGCATCCAGAGCATTATCCAAAAGGTTGCTGAATAAGGCGGTGATATCATACTCCGGGAGAAAATCAATGCATTTGGAACGAATGTCGGTAATAAAAGAAATATCGGATTCTTTGCATTGCCGTTTTGCACGGAAAAGGATGGTATTCAACAAGTTATTGTCACAGACTCGCACGGAATTCTGCAAATCGGAAGATTGTATAATCTGATTGATGTAGGAGGCAATTTTGTCAGTTTCCTGTTTTTTATTTAAATCAGCAATCGACAGGAGATGCCTTCTGATATCATGGATGAGTATTTTCTGTTTTTCATCTTGTTTATGTAGTTCTTCAAAATAGAGGGCTGTATCGTATTCTTTTTGCTGGAGAAGTTGCAGTTCTAAAAATTGTTGGTTCTTTTCCTGTATGGATGTATGGAACCATGCGAAAAAAATGTTGATGGCTAGCAGTAAAAGGATACTGATCGATATCAGTATATCTAAAAATAAGGACAGGTGGATATTCAGGCAGACTATTGACAAAACGTGTGCAATGAATTCAGATATCAATGGAATTATAAGGAAAAAAAGAGTACTTTTATCAGAGGAGAGTTCTCTGGTTTTCCTTTTTTTGATGTATAGAGAAGTGCATTGGAGTATAAGAAAATATAATAATTTACTTGGAACAGACAGGAGTATTAAGTTTCTAAAATAAGTTTGATTATCATAAAAATCAGATGTAAAGTATGATAGGATACTGAAAAAAACTAGTTCACTCAATACCATCATCATCGTAATCAGAAAAGAATGGAGAAAAGCCGTGAGCCATTTTAGGTGATACATTAAAAAAATGTAGATAAAGTTTATGATTAAAAACAAGAAAAAATTGATCCAGAAATTTTCAAGCAAAGATCCAGAAAATAGGAGAGCGTAACAAAAAAACAGAGCTAGGAATTCTGTTTTTCTGCTGTATTTTGGTTGGAACAGGTTTTTGCAGTATTGCCATAGAATGCTTGCTTCCAGGATATAGATGATGATGTAACAGAATGTAATTATCATATGTTTACCTCGTACTTTCTATATATAAGACATAGGCTTCCTTAAACTGGGAATATTTTCTCTTTGTCAAATAGGCATTATATTGGTTGTTATAGAGATGAATCAGGGAATGGTCGAAATCAGTTACATATTTCATGTTAATAATGAAACTGCGATGCGACTGGAAGAAGCAGGGGATATCCAGTAAAGTAAGCCAGTGCGTCATTTTTTGTGTAGAGACAAATTCCCTGTTTAATGTATGAATGGTTACGGTTCGGCCTTGTGCTTCAATGAAGATAATATCTGATGCAATGCATGTGTAAATGCCGTCTTTGGTTTCAATTGGGATTTTAATATTGGTTGAATTGTATACTTGAATAGCATCCTTCATATTTCGAAACAGTCGTTGTTTATCCAGTGGTTTTGATAAGTAGCGAAACACATGAAAACGCATGGCGTCGTCTAAGTATTCCACATAGGAAGTAATAATAAAGATAAGAGCATTTTGGTTTTCACGTTTCAATTCCCTGCCAACATAAATGCCATTTAGACCAGGCATTTCCACGTCAAGGAAAATAATATCTTTTTTACTGGAATCAGAAAGAAGATCTTCGCCATTATGATAAGACCGAATTTCAGGTACTTTAAGTTTTGTACGTTTAAAAAATTCAATAATATATTTTTGCAATTGTTCAATAATACATTGGTCATCATCACAAATTAGTATACGCAAAAAAACACACCCTTTCTTTTCCTATATATTGTCATTATACATATAATAAAGAAAAATGCAAATAATATTTAGAAAAGGTGTGAAAATATTTAAGTAATCTGTCAGATTAGGTTATCTTTATTCCATGAATGTTGATTACGAGCAACCATAAGTTCCACAATTTTCCCTGTCAGTTCGATATCTTCCGGACTACATAGGAGAAGATTATCAATAACATTTTGTGGGATACTGCTGGGATGAATTGTTCCAAGGAGAAGAAAATCTGGTGTGGTTTTTAGTATCTCACACAGAGTAATAAATTTTTCTAAACTGGGTTTTTCCCTGCCGTTTTCAATGGCGGACATATGGTTGTTAGATATTCCCAATAATTCTGCCAATTTGTTTTGGGTAAAACCAAGTCCTTTACGTCGAAGCCGGATACGATTTCCCATGATCATAAATTGTTCTTCCTGCAAGGTATTGCCCCCCTTTCATGAATTATCATAACAAGGAATTTTTGAGGAAAGAAGAATGTTATACAGAATAATTCTGCTATATATTATATTTTATAATGTTATATCTACTATGTTCTGTTATATGTGTAAAGAGATTCGGAAATAGAGTGAAATTGACCAAAAGACAGGTATATTTGTCTGTTTGCGCATACCTTGTCGAATTAAGTAATAATATAGGTTAACATGTAATGGAAACTATAGTTTTATTAACTGGAAGGAGGTATTTTATGAAGAAGGATATTACAAAGAAGTCAGCAAAACTGGTAGTAAAGGCACTCAATAGTGTGCTTCATACAGAGGCAAATTCGACATCATGTTATTTTGCATATCAGCCTAAAGCGCCGGAAAGCCTATCACGTTTTAGGAGAAATAAGTGATGGAACATATTTTGGGGTTGTTGAGTGCCTGGCTGATTAGAAACAAAGCCATTGAACCCAATGACAGGGAGCTATATGAATATGCAATCTATAGTTTTCTGATTTCTATTGCCCCGCTAGCAATCTTTTTGATTGCTAGCGGGGCAATGGGAATGTGGTGGGAAGGAATTCTTATTATTGTGCCGTTTATGCTTATCAGGAAGTTCAGCGGCGGTTATCATGCCAAACATGCATATGTGTGTTTTCTGGCATCTACAGGACTGCTGGGGGTCTCTTTGTGTATCGTAGCATTTGTAAACAGCAGTTGGATCATACATATTCTGTTGTGTGTGAGTGGAATCAGTCTTACAATTAACAGTCCCATTGATTCGGAAAATAAAAGAATAACGGAAAATGAAAAGATGCGGTATAAACATGTGACGCATCTTCTTGTTGTGATGTTTCTGCTTGTGTATGTGGTGTTGAATGTATTTCGATTGGAGCGATTTTCAACTTGTGTAGGTATTAGTATGATTTTAACGGCCCTGCTACAGCTGCCATGTGTGTTTGCCAAATATAAAACGAATAATCTCTAATGCGGCGGTTTTTCATTTTTTCCGGCAATTAATAATTAGGAGGGCGAACATATGAGAAAGAAAATAGTAGTAACATTTTTATTAATTCTGGCAGTAATGATTTCTATGCTGCTCGGGTATTTGGTTCTGGTATCGGAAACAGAAAACATTCAAAAGTATGAGGCAGATGACAGGGAAGAAGAGGAAGAAATCGGGCAATCGGAAGTAAACGTCGGCAATGCAAAGAACTATGTCTATGTTGATTTCCAGGGAGGAAACAGTTATGCTTCCGTTATTGATGATGTTACTTTTGTTAATGTTGCGAAAGAGCGGATGCAAGTAACATGGAAATCATCGGATGAAGAAATTGTTAGTCAGACAGGAAAGGTCAGTCGTCCAAAACAGGATAAGGATGTTACAATAACAGCACATATCCTGATTGACGGACAGAAGCTGAAAAAAGAGTTTGTCTTATCAGTGATTGGGAAGACAGATGTCCATACGTCAGAAATGAAGGATTACAGCGTAGATGAGTTGGTGATAATGAACCGAAATGATGAAGACTTTTTCTATGAGGTCAATGATTTTGGCTACTTACAGAGTGTATATGGAAAATACTGTACGATGAAGGTGAAATCGTATGAGGATGCTTTATATTCATTATACCATATTAGATCAGCATTAGGCATTACGGATCCTTTTGCAGAGCTACAGATATATGACAGCTTCACCAGTGAATATGGATATACCTTTCATTTCCGACAGGTCTATCAGGGAATTCGGGTGTTTTCCAATGAAATAACGGTGCATGCAGATAAAGATGGTAATACCAGTTATTTCCAATCCACGTATTATCCATTTCCAGAACAGGTTAATACAAAACCTAAGTATTCTTACAAAGCTGCCAAAGAGAAATTTTTGAAAGAACATCCATCCTGTCAGGTAACAGATGGGGAGCAGGAAGTATGCCTGATCAATTATTATG
>CAMWKN010000056.1 GCA_947174825.1 uncultured Clostridium sp. | reverse complement strand
CACCAACAGCTTTCTGTATTCTGATCCACAGCTACTATTCCTCTTCATCGCTTTCTCTCTCGATACAATAAGACCAATCTTATAATTCGACAACCCCTAACTTAATTGCTCCGTATATACATCAAACCAAAGGTTCCGATGCCACAGTTACTTGACACTGTGGCTGAGGCTTTCTGCAAAACAATTCTGTCAAAGCTAATATATTTATTCACTTCTTCTATGATACCATCCACTTGGCGCACCGTACAGCCTGCATAGGTAAGAAATAGAATCCGTGTATCAATCTGCTTCCTATGCTTAAAGAGCTTTTTGACATATCTGCGGTTTACCCCGTTCATATTTCCGACTTCTATCTTCCAAAGCTTCAACTGATTTCGTGACATGGACAAAATCGGATGCAGATTGAGAGCACTACATACCTTATCTACCAGGCTGCTGACTTTTCCATTGCGTGCCAGTGTTGCTGTACTTGGTACCAGGAAGTTAGAAAATACATTTTCACGAAACGTCTCCAGGCTCTTGCAAATTTCATGGACACTCTTACCTTCCTCTGCCAGGGCTGCCGCATAAAGTACCATTAATCCATGCCCACTGCTGATATGATTAGAATCAACCACCGTTACATTATCAAAACTCTTGCTTGCCTGTGTCGCATTGGGATAGGCACCACTTAAGTCTGCGGTTGCTGTAATGTGAATCACATGCTGTGCCTTTTCTAATTGATCAGCAAAGAAATACTCATATTCGGAAGGATCTGCCGTGGAAGAATATGCATAATTTCCCTCTACCTGCAGATAAGTAAGCAGACTGTCAGAAGATACCTCTGAGATATCGCAAAAACGTCCTTCCTTAGTATGAACATAACAATACATAATGCCAATTTGATAATGGGCAATTAAGTCCTTTGGTAAATCACAGATACAATCAGCAGTTATGGCAATCTTTCTCTTCCGTTCACTGCTAATCTGGTTAATCATTCCTGCCTCTTCTTCATGATCAGAGTTATCCTCTGATATGTATTCTATCAATTCCTCTGGCAAAAATTTCAAAAGACTTGCCTCCAACAACATGGCATTAATTGGTTTAGCAAGATAGGCATCAAAGCCCATATTTCGATAGATTTCATCAGCATTGGTCATAACATTGGCAGTCAAGGCAATGATTGGCGTTTTCTGGCAGAATCCCTTAGTCTGATCCCGCACCGCTTTCATCGTCTGCTCGCCGTCCATGTCTGGCATCATGTGATCCATTAAAATGACATGATACTGATTTTCTGCCGTTTTCTTGAGACACTCTTTTCCACTTTCCGCTGTATCTACGATAACCTTGGTATCCCGAAGCAATTTAACGGCAACCATACGGTTCATGGAATTGTCATCCACCACCAGCACTCTGGCATCCGGTGCCATAAAGCTCTGCTGATATTCCGCCCTCTGACTCAACTGCTTCTGTGCCGCAAAATCAATAATTCCGATTGGTCTTGCATTGACAATATGCTGCTGCAATTCCAGCGTAAATACGGAGCCTTTATGATAAACACTGTCCACAGAAAGTGTTCCACCCATCATTTCTGCCAACTGTTTTGAGATATTCAGTCCCAAACCGGTACCTTCAATATTGCGGTTTTCTTTCTCATCCACACGCTTAAAGGAATCAAATAAATCCGCCAGATTTTCTTTTCGGATTCCTTTACCAGTATCCTTCACAGAGATACGCAGCAATAATTCGTCTGGTGCTGTACGCTCCCCCTTGGCAGTAAGAGTAACGGAACCCGTTTCCGTATATTTCACTGCATTGGTAAGAATATTGGTGAGAATCTGCTTAATTCTTACCTCATCACCAAAAAGCATGGATGGTATTTCCTGGTCAATATCTACCTTAAATTCCAACTCCTTCTGATTGGCACGAATCCAAATCAAATTTACCAGATCACTAAACATGGAGCTGACTTCGTACTGTACCGGCACAATATCCAGCTTGCCGGATTCTAGTTTTGACAGATCCAAAATATCATTAATAGTGGTTAACAGCATCTTACTGGCATTTTGAATATTTATGGCATTTTCCGCTATCTCATCAGAGATATCCTCCCGGAGCGTCATCTCGTTCAGGCCAATAATGGTATTAATCGGAGTCCGTATTTCATGACTCATATTGGCAAAAAAAGCATCCTTAGACTGAGCAATCTGCTCAATCTCCTCTCTTTGCTGTTCCGCCAATGCCTTTTCTCTCTCGTAAGTCGCTGTCTGAAGTTTCAACAACAAGCCAATAAAACAACTAATACACAATAAAGTAATACCGGAATCGGCAAAGCTGTAGAAACGACTTGGTGCCTGCGGTACCGCTTCCGGAAAAAAATAAGTCACGATATAAGCATTAAAGTCTGCCACTGCTGAAAGAACAAAGGCGATCCAGAATTCCCGCTTCTGAAATAGCAGAAAGACATAGATAAACCCCAAGACAAACCAAATCGGTGTTCCGCTATCCTTTCCACCGCTGAGAATGAAAACGAATGGAAGCAAAATAACATTGGAGCTGATAACCAAAAGCCAGGATGCTGCTCTCGGTTTCTGATATTTTACAGCAAGCAAAAAGGCAACCCCAGATAGCACAAACATAGGAATCAGCGCTGCTAACACAAGCGGATTGGCACCTAAGGTTACCCTCCCCATACCAATGGCCGAGGCTGCAAAAGCCAACGCCAGCACCATGCGGACTGTTCTTTCCTGTAGATCTTTTTTATATATAAATACTTTGTATAAGAGCAGCTTTAATTTTCTAATCATATCTTGACCTCCATTCTGCAGCTATTTCAGGAATCTGACGGCAATCTGTCCCGCCATGACTCCAATAATTCCGCTGCGCCCAGAAAATCGAATTCATTTGTTTTTTCCCGGATCTGCTCTGCCAGTTCTGTCAACGGCACATCCTGGCACTGACAATTTGCCAGGCTTTTCAAAATGTCTTCCAAACCCTCACTCTCAAATTCAGAAAGCTTTTCTTCCAGTGCCGCCAGCACTTCGGTCAAAGATTGCTCTGTCACCTCATCGCCTGTCGGTTCATCCTCTGACAGACTCTCATCCGTGTCATCCTGCTCTACTGTTTCCTCTGGCTGCTGCTCTCCTTCCGGATAAAGGAACTCATTATTTTCCAGTATCTGTAAAAGTTCATCATGTGTCTGCACTAATTCCTCGTGATGCTGCAGTATATAGTCAATACGGTTTTCTTTTCCTGCCATTTCCAGATTTAACGCCATCTCCGACAATTCGTTAGCGCCCACCCCTTTGGAATTACTCTTTAGGGCATGCACATTAATGACGTAATTTTTCCAGTCTTCCTGCTCAAAACAGCTAAGCAGCTGCCGTTTCCGATTGGCACCCTCCTTGTGATAAATAGAAAGAATTTCCCGGAATCCCTCTCTGTCTCCACAATACGAAATCCCCTGATCCACATTAATTCCGGCTCGAATCAGTTTGGTAATTCCTTTGGTATCCAATGCCGAAGAGGAATCTTCCTCTTCCCTGGTGACGGATTTGACCACCTTGACATCTGTTTTTTCCATTTTTTCCTTTTCTGGTTTCTGTACCGCTTTTGGTACATCTGTTTCTTCTTCCTCTACAATAATCTGCTTTTGTTCTGGAATATATCGACGAAGCATACGCTCCAACACACTTAACTCAATAGGCTTGGCTATAAAATCATCGAAGCCTTCCGACAGAAACATCTCCCTGGCACCTCCGATAGCATTTGCCGTAAATGCAATAATCGAAAGAGATTGAAAATGTGTTCCTGGCTTCTGTCTGATTTTATGCAGAGTCTCCACACCATCCATCTCCGGCATCATATGATCCAGAAATACACAATCATATCTATGTTTATCCAGTTTATCCAAAGCTTCCTGTCCGCTGTTTGCCGTCGTTACTTTAATCTGATAAGGAAGAAGAAGTCTCGCCATAACCTTTAAGTTCATTGCATTATCATCTACTACCAATACATTGGCACTTGGCGCAATAAAGCGGTTGTGCAGGCTCATATGCTGTTCATCATTTTGAATCAACCTCTGTCCATTAAATACAGCAGCGATGGATAACACTGTAAATGGTTTATAAATTCGCAGCATATTACTGTTTACCAGTAATTCCTGCTCGTATTCCAAGAGCAGCACTACTGTAATTTTACCGGCAAGCTGATCAAAGAAATTCCGGTCTTCGCAGTACTCCTCCCAACCAATAAAAATATGGGTATATTTTTCTCTCTCGATACGACGCTTCAATTCTGGCAGATTCCGACAGGTTCGAAACAAAATTCCAAGCTGCTCTGAAATATGACGGATACTACTTTCATAACCTTCTCTGACCACAGAATAGTTATACTTATCCATATTGATATAGCAAATGGCAAAGAGATGGCTTCGATTCTTAATGGACACAATCGGAGTTTCATCCAACACCTTTTGGGGAACGGTAAAACAAAACTCGCTGCCCACTCCTGGCTCACTATTCACTGTAATAAAACCACCCATACTGCGAACTAAAGCCTGGGTAATGGCAAGTCCCAGACCTACACCGCCTTCCTCTCTGTTACGCTTGGAATCCACCTGGTTAAAACTAGTAAAAATCGTCTCCATATCACTACGCTTAATACCAATTCCAGAATCTCTGACACTGACAATCAAATTCATGCCATACTCTTCTTTTCTTCCCTTGATACGAAGGATCACACCGCCCTCTTTCGTGAATTTCATGGCATTGTCCAAAAGATTAATCACAATTCGCCGCAGCTTCTGCTCATCTCCCACCAGATTGCTAGGCAAATCCGAATCACAATCTACAATAAACTCCAAATCTTTCCCATTTTCCAGTGTCAATGTCATATTAATAATATCTGTAATGGTAGATGTAATATTGTAACTCTCCTCTGCCAGCTCCATCTTGCCACTTTCCAGCTCTGAAAAGTCCAGTATGTTGCTGACAGAAGACAACAAATTGCGTCCCGCTGCCTGAATATCAATAACATCTCTCCGGACATTGACAGGAAGATCCTCCTGCAAAATCGCTTCACTCATACCACACACCGCATTAATAGGAGTTCGGATTTCATGGGAAATATTTACCATAAAGTCATCTTTACTCTGCTCGGCAACTTTTAACTCGCTGATATTTTGCATCAGCGTCTCATTTGCCTCCCGATGGCTGCGCATCATAATCCAGACCACAGCAGACACGGTATAAACTGACAGCATCTGCATCACAACCCGCAATAATTCATTCAACGAAGAGATGGCAACCGTTTTTGCAATAAACATATGATAGATGAAGACAATAACTGGTACAACCAGCCCCATAGACAAAATCTGCGGATTATAGAAAACCGCCATCAAAACAATAACTCCCGCCATCACGGAAAAGATAGAAATAAAGCTATCCGTGCTCAGAGCAAAAATCAGATAATTAATCCATGATACCAAAGCAATAAATTTCGCCCTTGTCTCATGGCTCCAGATTTCCCGAATACTGACGATCCAGCCAGCGGCGACTGCTACAATGAGAATTTCCTTCTTGTAGATATTCCACCCCAAAAACCATGCGGCAATCAATGCAGCAATAGAGTAGATAGTCATAACCAACATAACAGTCCGCTCTAACCTACTGTTAAGTTTCTCCGTTGCAAAAAGATTTTCTTCCAAGACAGCTACCTCGCCTTTCTTTTATTGAATGTGCAGCACCTTTTTCATCATAGGGAGCATTTCCATAAATACATCAATAATGACCGGATCAAACTGCGTCCCTCTCCCCTCTGACATAATCTGTATAATCCGCTCAATAGGACGGATCGGTGGTTTATAACAACGTTCCTCATAAAGGGCATCAAACACATCTGCGATTGCCATAATCCGTGCCGACAATGGAATATTATCCCCCATCAGGCCTGCCGGATATCCGGTACCATCCCACCGCTCATGGTGATACATAGCAATATCCCCCACAATACGGACATAATGCTCATCCTCGATATCTCCAATAATCGTTTCAATAATTTTGCGGCTATAGGTAGTATGACGTTTCATTGTCTCAAATTCTTCCGGTGTCAATTTGCCCGGTTTCTGCAAGATCGCGTCCGGCACCTTAATCTTTCCCACATCATGTAATGGTGCCGCCTTGCAGAGATCCTCTATGTACTCCTCCGTCAGTTCCCCCGGGAACAATCCCCGCTGAAACAGTTCATTGGCAATCATCCTCACATACATCTGTGTATTCTTGACATGTTTTCCTGTACTGCCATCCCTGCTCTCAATCAAATTCGCCATTCCAACAATGACAGAGTCTTGAATCTTACTGAGACGTCTGGCATCTTCTGTAATTTTTTCCGCCTGCTCCCGAACCATATTTTCCAAGTTGTGGCGATATTGCTCCAGCTCTAGTGTTTTTGCCACCCGGCTTAACAGAATATCCGGCACGAAAGGCTTTACAACAAAGTCCATCGCACCCACACGAAAACATTCCACCTCAGTTTCTGCCGTATTGTCCGCAGTCAGAAAAATAACCGGAATGGAGGCTGTCTCCTCATTCTCCCGAAGCTTTTCCATCACCTCAAAACCATCCATCTCTGGCATATTAATATCCAGCAGGATCAAATCCGGTCGGTTGTTTTCTAAATATTTCAATGCAGCCGCACCTGAGTTGGTAGCTGCCATACGGTACTGGGGAAGCAAAATTTTCTGTGCCAACATTAAATTCGTTTTATCATCATCCACCACTAAAATTATACTTTTCATCCTATTGCTCCTATCAAATTTGCCGTCACCTATCATCCATTGTTGCCACATATATCGCCAAAATATCTATCATATTTTATATTTGTAAATAAATCATAAAATGTTTTTTAAGTATTGATATTCTTTTCTATACACAGTTACTATAATTATAACGGATTAGCCAATATTAAGCAATAGATCTCATTTTTTTGACTTTATCATTTCGCATTAATTGTTCACATTACCCATAACGAATACAGTATAACTTACGAGCAAAAAGCGCATCGTCAACACATTGTGCTGCAAAAACGCTAAAGCGTTTTTGTTGGAGAACCATTATATACCACCATTTTCCTATATTGCAAAAAAGAGCGTGATCCGCACATTCTTACAGCAGGATCACACTCAAACAAAACAATATAGAAGCAATTATGCTATTTGGTTTTTAATATCCGTAAGACTCTTTTGCATTTTTTTAACTTCGATCATCAGATAATCTACTTTAACCTCATATGACAGATTCTTATCTGCCGCCGGAATAGCCTCATTCAATTTGTCTGTTAAATACCCAAAATTCTCGGCTAATATTTTTACATCTCTATCTGTATAATTTTCAAGACGCAAAACAACAGAATGTGTGCTTTCCTCCAAAGCAGTCATCTTGGTCTTCAGAAAAGTGATATCTGTCTTGACCATTCCCACCTCCATTTTCACCATAGAAATCTCTGTCTTCAAAATGGATATGTCTTTCTTTATCGCAGATACATCTTCCCTGATTTCGGACATCTCCGCCTTTAAAACGGATACATCTTCCCTGGTTTCAGACATTTCCGCCTTTAAAATGGACACATCCTTCTTTAACACAGAAATATCTTTCTGCACTTTGGACATTTCTGTCTCCAACATAGAAACCGTAGTCTCCAGATTGGATATATTTTTCTTCATCACAGATATGTCTTTCTTTAACACTGATATATCTGTCCCTACTTCTGACATTTCTGTCTTCAACTCAGATATATCTGTCCCGACTTCTGACATTT
>CAMWKN010000055.1 GCA_947174825.1 uncultured Clostridium sp. | reverse complement strand
GTGGTAGCTTCGTTGTGTGGGCTGTTATTTAGTGCTTTGTTTTTCTTTTGGATCAATACCTCCGCCACCTTTTTTCGCGGTGTCAGTGAATTATCATGGGATCATGGGATAGGGATTCATACAAACGGCTATGTTCTGTATTTTATGGCAAATATGGGTGCTTGCAAGGAGGAACCGCCAAAGGGATATTCCCCAGAGCGAGCCGAGGAAATCTTGTCACGTTATCGGATTGGAAAGGAGGAAACTGGGCAGTCTGGAGGTACATACTTGGATTCGTTGGAAGCGACTGGGTTGGTAACAGGGGAGCAGGCAGAGACACTGTCTGTACCAGAGTCAACCCGTCCGAATCTGATTATGATTATGAATGAATCTTTTGCAGATCTAAGAGTGTTAGGGAAAGATTTTACACCTAATCAAGATGTGATGCCTTTTTATGACAGTTTGACGGAGAATACCATCAAAGGCTATGCAGAATCATCGGTTTATGGCGGTTATACCTCTATTTCTGAATTTGAATTTTTGACGGGATGTACTAAGGCGTTTGTATCGGGAAATCCATATCTACAATATATTACCTCGGAAATGCCATCGTTAATTACTATTATTAAGGAGCAGGAAGAATATCAGGAGGCAGTTGCCTTGCATCCTTATAATCCCTCCGGGTATAATCGAAATCGGGTATATCCCCTTCTTTCCTTTGACCGTTTTCTTAGTTTGAAGGATTTACAGGATCCGGAACTTTTACGGGTTTATGTCAGTGATGCAGAGGATTATCGCCAGATCTACAAATTATATGAGAATAAACCTTCTGGAAGCAGATTGTGTCTGTTTAATGTGACTATGCAGAATCACAATCCTTATCGTATCAATTGGTATAGCGAAGATCCAGTGGAACTATCTGGTTCTTATTATGATTATTCGGTAAACCAATATTTATCTTTGATGAAGCAATCCGATCGTGCATTACAGGAATTGGTACAGTATTTCGAAAAGGAATCGGAACCAACTTTATTGGTTCTTTTTGGAGATCATCAGCCGCATCTGCCAGATGGATTTTACGGGCATGTGATGGATAAACTTCCGGTTCAGTTTGAGCTGGAAGATGTGATGAAAGAACATCTGGTGCCTTACTTGTTGTGGGCGAACTACGATATTCCGGAACAGAATAGGGAAGAGATTAGTTCGCTGAATTATCTTTCGCCTCTGGTCTTGCAGGCTGCTGGTCTGCCACTGACGGATTACCATCGTTTTTTGCTGGATATGCAGCAATCGATACCATCTATTTCTGCCAGTGGTTATTATGATGCACAGGCGGCAGCGACTGAGATAAAGCAGGCGGATGCAGAGACGGCAAAGTGGTTGGAGGAATATGCTATTGTACAGTACTATTATTTATTTGACAGCAAACATCGTTCCGATCAATATTTTACTCTTGGCTGATTCTCTGTTATAATGCAAATTGCGGGTAGAATTACAGAGAGCATAAGCATATAATACCTTTATTTTAGTAAATTAGAATATCTCTTTAGGGAGGAATAGTTCATGAAAAGAATTATTGCAGCTTTCCTGACGTGTGTGATGGTGGCATCCACGATGATGATGCCGTTTATCACAGCACAGGCAGCAGGATATCATGAATATGATATGGAAGATTATGTAGTACAGGAGATGGATGCCGCTAATATTATGGGCATTAGCATGTCGGTGGTCAGTGATGAAAAGGAGATCTACAGCGCAGCATTTGGTGCAGATGCCCAGACGGGGGATGATTATGTGTTGGGATCTCTGGTGCAGTCTATGACTGCTTTGTCCGTTTTGCGCATGGTGGAGGACGAGGAACTGCAACTGGATGATACCCTGTCCGAGTATCTGCCGGAATATACGGGATTGCAGAATGTGACCATAGAGGAACTCCTGACACAGACCAGTGGAATTTCCATGAGTGCCATGTCAAAAGATAAGGATCTGTCTGTGGAAAAGAAATCAGGACGTTATGAAGAGGCGTATGCCAACTATAATTTATTAGGAAAAGTGATTGAGGCGGTTTCTGGAGAAACTTATGAGGAATATCTGACGGAGAATATTCTGGATCCTTGCAAGATGAATTCTACCTTTTCTCTCCGGCAAAATCCAGAATTATCGGGGCAGGTAAAGCCAGTGTATCAGACTATTTTCGGATACCCAAATAAAATCAAGTTCCATTATCAGGAAGAGCAATGGGCGGATGTTTCTTCCGGTTATCTGCTTTCCGATGTGAAAGATATGGGTAGCTATCTCCAGATGTATTTAAGGAATGATGGGGAAATTGTACAGCAGGACAGTATCCATCAGGTTTTACAGGACAGTCAGAAAATTCAGGAAGCCACTCCCACAAACCGATTGTTTGGAACAGAGGAAAGTTATACGATGGGATGGATTTCTACGAAGGTAGAGGGAACACAGATCTATTATCAGATGAGTTGTCTGGCTGATACCATGACCTATATGTTACTGGTACCGGAAAAAAATGCTGGGATCGTTATAATGTTTAATGCAGCAGATTATATGGTAGGGAGGAAGTTGACCAGATCGATCTGTGCCGGTGTCACCCAGATTTTGTTAGACCAGAAACCGGGACAGATTAAAAAGGATATTTATTTTCAACAGCATGGGATTCTCGATTTGTTTTTGCTGCTTCTGCTGATTGTGGTATGGATGCCGATTTTGCTGATTGGTGTTTGGGGAAAACGTATCGCTGTAAAATTTAGCCTGTTGCGGCTATTGAAGGATGTGATCCTACATATCGCATTACCGACGGTACTGTTAATTGCTTTGCCGCGGTATTTTGGTCCATGGAGCGTCTGGAAAGAATATACACCGGATTTGGTCTATGTGACATGGGGCGTGATTGCCACTCTGTATCTTGGAGCAGCAGTGAAATTGTTACAATATATTATCGTGATGATTCGCAGGAGGCTTCATGTAGCGGATGGAGAGGAAATGCAGGATCCGATTCTGCCTGTAGTAAAATCAGATACCGGGGTAGTGGGAGGATTCATTATGATTGATCCTTTGGATGATGAATTTACAGATGAGGAAGATGCCGAAGAGGAAGTGGAAATGGAGATAGAGGAGGAAATGGAATCGGAAGAGGATAATATTTCCTGAGTGTAAAGATTTTTGTAGGACTTCGTATCAGAATGAGATACGAAGTCCTTTTGGATAATGGTTTTTTAACATTCCCTGACTGGCTTTGGTCCATCCCAGAGGATAGTTCATGTAACAGAGAAGTGTCCAGCCTCGGGGTAACTGTCCGGAATTTTGGACAGAATCAGTCACATTTAGTGGCAAAGGTTCTCCGTGCAGATAGCGGATTGCTTCATCCTCATTACAGTGATAGCATGATCGGATGTCCTGTGGTGTTAGGCACTTTGCCAGAGCATGGGATGGTTCAAAACGGTTTTTCTTGCGAGTTCCCAGATGCAGTCCGGCACGGAGTATCTTGATTCCCTGTAGAGAGGGGAGATTTTTCGGGATGAGATACAGTTCATCTCCGAAGTACTGGAAATGTCCGTCGGACAACCTGGATGATAGTTGTGGCAGCGTTTCCTGTTGCCAACTGTAAAATTCAGAGAGATCTATTTGTTTGTTTTTTCGGTTTCGTTTGGATGTTGTTGTATGGTGGGAAGAATTACTTTCAGCAAATTCGGAGGAAACGATGTGATGCAATCTGGCGGCAAAATGTCCCTCTCCCCGTAGCCTGTGGGGCCAGAGACGCATAGTTCCAGACAAAGTTCCAGACTGTACACCTGCTGCCGCGGCCTGCTCCGCCTGGGGCAGATATTCTTGCCAGTCTTGTAATTCATACTCCGGATAATCATGTAAGAAATTTTGAATTTGTTCTTCGTCTTCTTCCGGTGCAAAGGTGCAGGTGGAATATACTAACACACCGCCTGGGCGCAGCATCTGTTCTGCATAGAAAAGAATTTCCTGCTGCCTTTTGGCGCACATGGTAATCAGATCAGGAGACCATTCGCTAATGGCGGTGTCGTCCTTGCGGAACATTCCCTCTCCTGAACAGGGGGCATCTACCACGATTTTATCAAAGAAATGGGGAAAGTGTTTCGCCAGATGTTTCGGATCTTCGTTGCAGACCACGGCATTGCTGATCCCCATGCGTTCTATATTTTGGGACAGTATTTTTGCCCTGCCGGGGATAATTTCATTGGAAACCAATAAACCCTCTCCCTGAAGACGACCGGCGATCTGGGTGCTTTTGCCACCTGGTGCAGCACACAGATCCAGAACGATTTCACCTGGTTTAGGGTCTAGCAGAGAAACCACCGACATGGCACTGGGATCCTGAATATAATATACACCTGCCTCATGCAATGGGTGGCGCCCTGGATGCTCTTCTGGATTCGCATGATATCCCTCTGGTGCCCATGCCACTGGTGACAGCATGAAAGGAAGCTCCGAACAGATTGTATTCGGAGCTCCTTTTAATGGATTGATACGCAATCCATAAGATGGATTTTCAGCATAGCTGGCGAGAAAATCATTATATTCCGATCCTAATTGTGTCTGGATCCGATCTAAAAATGCCTGTGGTAAGTTCATGTTGTCCTCCCATTTTAGAAGTATTAGTCAATCAGTTCGGCAATATCAATATTTTCTCCAGTTAGTCCCACATGGGCACCGTCTGCTGCTTCGGAAGTATCTTTGTGTGCCAGCAGCCATTTGTTTCTTGCCCATAATAATTTATCTTCTGCATTTTTCACAGAAATCTGTGGTGCGTCCTCATTGGTTCCCTTTGGCAGTACGATTACCACACGGAATCCCTGTCCTTTTTTTGCACTGCATGGTGCATAGTGTAATGTGGTGGCATAGAGTTCTACTGCAGTACCCTTTGGACAGAAAAATGCTTCTGTTTTGGAAGAATCAATTTGACCGTCTGTGATATCCTGCTGCCGTGCCAGTAATAAAATAACATCGTCTGCGGCAATATCAATTTCACTGTCCCGATGGTATTCAAAACAGTTTAACATTGTATTTGTGCCGTTGCAGTATCCGATCTCAATTGGCATGCCACCGTAGCAATTATCTCGCAGGTCTGTGTAAACAGCAGTGGATTCCAGTTCTGCCACGCTGGGAACATAGATCACGGAGTCGGCAGGTTTGTCACTGACCTTGACCAGTGTGTCCAGAAGTTCTGTGTAGTCATAGCCGTCCACAATACGACCATAAGTCTTAAAAGCTGCATCTGTTACGGATTGAATTTTCATAATGCAAAACCTCCTGTGATAAATATTTTTTTACAGATGATTCTCTTAGTGTCCCGATCATTTGTATGTATATAAAATAGTATATAGAATTATAAAAAAATAGCAAGTAGAATACGTTGATATTGCTGGAGTTGACTTGTATTGCATAAAAGATCAATCCAGAGTATAATGAGGATATTATGCTAAAAGATACTACCAGAGCGGGCGGTGGAAGAAAGATTTAGTTTTTACGGAGGAATGGAATGAGCAAAATACTGGTGTGTGATGATGATAAAGAAATTGTAGAGGCGATCACCATTTATTTACAGCGGGAAGGATATGAAACGATTCATGCCTATGACGGAACGGAGGCAATTGCTATCTTGGATCAGGAGAAGGTTGATCTTTTGATTGTGGATATGATGATGCCGGGGTTAAGTGGAGTAGAGACCATTTTTCGTATTCGGGAGAAGAATAATTTACCCATCATTATTTTGTCCGCCAAGTCGGAAGATCAGGATAAGATTTTTGGATTAAAGGTAGGAGCGGATGATTATCTGACCAAACCTTTTAATCCTATGGAGCTGATCGCGAGAGTGCAGTCTCAGTTACGCCGGAGTACCGTCTTAAACCAGAATTACAGGCAGGATGTTCCTGAAGAACAGAATAGTCGGATTTATCAGAAGGATATGCTGGTGGTGAATGATGATAAAAAGGCAGTGACTGTGGAGGGAAAGATAGTACGTTTGACACCTATTGAGTATCAGATTCTGCTTTTTTTGATAAAGAATCAGGGACAGACCTTTTCCAGTGAACAGATTTATGAACAGATCTGGAATGAGGAAGCTGTGGGATCGGATAATGTAGTGGCAGTTCATATTCGCCATATCCGTGAGAAGATCGAGATTGATCCCAAAAATCCCAGATATATTCAGGTGGTTTGGGGAATTGGTTACTGTATCGAAAAAGAATAATATAATGGTGGATATCACAGGAAATAGGGAAGTTTGTTGAGGGTTTTAGTGGCAGAACGGAGGAGGATAGGATGAAAAATTGGAAACGTTCCGGGATCATCCGGATTGTACTTGGTTTTTTGCTGATTCCGGGATTGTTTCTGGATGTTCTGGCAGGCTCCTTTCTGGCAGTTGGCAGGGAATATGCCATGGTAGAAAAGGGGGATGACAGGGCATTCTTTTTGTCCCAGAAGGAGACCAGTGCCCTGCTGGATGGCTATATCCGTTTGCTGGAAGAATATATGCAGATTGGAGAATTAATTACCAAGGATGGGGATATTGATTATGACAAAGAGATCCTGCACTCATTAAACAGTGAACGCAGTTATACCATCAAAGAATTGTTGAAACAGACGTCCACAGAAGGAACTGCTACGGAAATTCTGCAGGATTTTATGAAGGAATTTGTTAATCATTCCATGAATGGAGAAAGCTATCCCTGGAGGATTCATCAGATCATGTCTTCGGATACCAGAGTAATTTTGTCGGGAGAGGACATGCTGGTTTTTAATTCGCCCAATGTAAAAACACGTTCGGAAAAAACCATACAGGATATGCAGAAACGTCTACCGAATATGATCCCATTGACAACGGATAAACAGACATTTATGGAAGATACCCAGGATCGCCTGATAGTGGATTTTGGAAAAAACTTAGACTGGGAATATGAATTTTCAGCCAGAAGTCGTTATGAGGAATATCTGATTACGTATTACAGTAATTATGCGGCATGTTTTTTTCTGGAGCAATTATCAGAGGGAGATCAGGGAAGCGAGGCAAGGCGTTTTCTGGAAATGTATGAAAGCTATGTAGATGCTGCAGGAAAAAAAGCAATCTCTAAAAGAAAATTTTTGGAAAAAATTAATTTGGAATATCAAAACCGTTTTGACCATCTGACGGAAAAAGAAATTCCCTGGAAGGTACACCTGATTCCCAGAACAATGGAGGAGGCCAAGAAATACGTGACTTTTCTGGTGGAGACATACCAACAGTTAACGTATCTTTTTGCCAAGACCAATTTCTTTTATGGCTATGAAAATGCCAATGGATTGCTATTAACCAATCACAATGATATCTGGGATGCTTTATCTGAGCAGATTGAGACGGGACGAAACGAGAATACAGAATCCTATGCGTATGTTTCCTATACCAGCAGAACGAAGGTCGCAGCGACGAATCTTGAGACGAATACTCTTCCTATGTCCGGCAATCTGGTGGAACGCTTAAAGAGTATGGGAGAGAGTATGCGTTCCGGCAGTTTTCAAATGCTGGTGGGTATTGATTTAGATGGGGTATGGAATCAAAATAAGCAGGATGAATTTGTTGCACAGTATCAGGATTCTCTCAAAAAACGGGATATGTATGAGGAAGGGAAAATCTATGGAATGGTCGGTATGATTTTGACGGTTCTGGTTTTGTTCCTGTTACTGATACGAAGTGGAACACCAGTGGGATCTCAGGAATCTGCCCTGTATGTCTATGACAAAATTTGGCTGGAATTACAATTATTGGCAGGTCTTTTTCTGATACAGATTATCATTTGGCTTGCTAGAC
>CAMWKN010000054.1 GCA_947174825.1 uncultured Clostridium sp. | reverse complement strand
ACATGCCACGTCCTCGGCAGCGGTAGTCGGTCTTTAGAGCGCTTTCTTCTAGTATGCTTTTGACGGCTTTTCTACCTCTTTCGCAATCTCTTCAGATATCTTAGCTGCCGTCTCACTGGCTTTCGCATTCATCTCTGACGTTTTCGCATTCATCTCTGACGCTTTCGCCGCGTTTTCACTGGCCTTTGCATTCGTCTCTGATGTTTTCGCTTTCGCCTCTGACACTTTTGCTACGCTTTCACTGGCCTTTGCATTCGTCTCTGATGTTTTCGCTTTCGTCTCCGATGTTTTCGCTGCATTCTCACTGGCTTTTGCATTCGTCTCTGACGTTTTCGCTTTCGTCTCTGATGCTTTCGCTGCCGTTTCACTAGCCTTTGCATTCGTCTCTGACGTTTTCGCTTTATTTGCCGCCTCAACCGCCTTCTCAGCATATTCCTTGGCTGTAATATACTCTATACTGGACTCAATCATATCCTCCTGAACCGGATTGCGGTCAATCAAAATAGGAATCGGACTGGAAGCGGCAATCTGATCCGCAATATCAATCTCAACAACCGGATTTACTTCACCAAACAATGTTACCATTTGAAGCGAAATCTCAAAATAAACAATCGTTTTAGTGCTGTCCACGCCAAGAGCAGGATTATACACGAATGTTCTGTCCTTTTTTCCAAGACGAATATTTACTTTTGCAGAATCTGGTATTGTATACAATTGTCCATCCCGATACATCCTAACCGCAAGAATCGGCAGCCTCTTATCATATTGAACAAGATGCACCGGCTGAGGAACAAACAATCTATTTGTCATATCTGCACGAGTATTATGGACGATTTTAGTAGAAGCGGGCGTATAAACATTCATATCTCCACCTCCTCATCAGCTAACATAAGCAGGAAATCAACATCCGACCTTAATTGTCCATAGTCAACCTTTGTTTTTTTTACATTCTTCTGTGGTTCCACAACTTTCACTTCTGCTTCTTTACAGGGGAAAATATGTTGTGATCTACTTTCTTTTGTCACATCCTCCATTATATCAACATTCCCTTCCATAATACAACTCCTTGCCTCAGGCATAATACCTGATATCAACCAAAATTCCATTGACAAATTTCAACATAGCATCAGTGCCATATTCAGCCACAGTTCCATCCTGGTTCACTTTTTTAACTTGTACAAAATGTATCTCAGCTGTAACACCACCGTTTTCAAACGATACATTCTTAAGTTTATACCCTCTCATATCTATGTCTGTTCCAGCATGAAGCATATTGTCATCACGAGAATAATGCAAACAAACAATATAATTACCGCTCTCATCAACTTTTCTGCCCCATCCCATATAATTTCCATCCATATCAAGATCAAACATTAAACCATATTTTTCGGTACCCTCCCAATGATTTGTTCCAACATGACCTATACTCTTATCCTTGTATTTATAAAGATTATAACCGCCATTAATATTTGCCTCACGATCTCCGCTTTCACAATGTACCTCCTTGGCAGTAATATTCAATGCATTAATATAAGAGGTTGTAACTGTATCTTTCGTAATTTGTGTTATCTGTTTCGCATCCTTAAATCCGCTGTCATTCACCAGCTCACTTGTCTTACTTGGTATATTTGGAGTATCTTCAACATTCCCATAAGATATCTTCATATCATCTGAAAGCACGATACCCCTGTCATCAAGCGTAACAAGAACCTTGTCATTCTTATCCTTAACCTGACATTTGCCATTTCCATTATCCTTCCCGCCAAGAGTCAATGTTCCACCCTTTATATAATTAGCGCACATAGCTCCAGCTGTAATAAAATCAGCCACAATCTTTCCGTCTTGTGTGATCGCTGTGGCATATGGTCCATTATAACCCCTGCCAGAATATCCAAGACCGCCCTGGTTCCAACGCCAGACATGTGTTGCAGTCTGTATGTTATCCGTATCCATAATCAAAATTTCATCAGGATGTCCTTGATTGGCGCTGCTGTGCATAACCACATAACCTCCAAGGCCTCCACTAATCAGCTGCGTTGCTGTTTCAATTGCTCTCTCTAAAAAAGTCTTCGTCTGTTCAGCTGTCTCATTAATATTCTGTGCCTGCGCTGTAACTGTTGAAGCAAGATTTGACCTTGCGTCTCCCAGTTCAAGCTTATCATATTTGCCTGTTAAAACATTATAAGTTGTACTAATGCACTTAGCCTTTGCATCCACCCCAAGTTCAGGAAATTGTACAACAACCATATCGCAAAGATGCACCGTTTCCAAAAGCGCATAATCCTTATATTCCTCTGACTGAGCCAATTGTACAAACGACACCGTCAAAGACACCTTAGGCACGCCAATCTGATTGCTCTTCATATAGGCCTTTGCTTTCTCTCTAAGCTGTGCCTGCGTTGGCATCTCCTGCCATTCCTGAGACAAATCCAATGGACTGATACGGGTAAAATCATAAGTTCCCTCTGCCTTTACAACCTTTTCAGACAGCTCCACAAAACCGCCGCCTTCCTCCTGATCCGAATACCAGAAAGGATACACCCCCGTAAAAACAGAACTGCAATTTTCCTCCTGCTGTATATCCGTCAGATTCTTTCCATACCGGATAGACACCGCCTCACTGTCTGCTTTCTCATTTCCTCTATGATTATGCAGTTTTACCAAAAATCCGTCAAACTCATATTCTCCGCCATACACATCAAGAATAGAGCCCTGAACACCGCCAAGCAAAGACCTAATGCTTGACGGTTTCTTTACGCTCATACTTGCAGACGTTGTTTTATCTGTTGAAAACGAAAAAGGACAGGGAACAGCAGAAGCCTCCTTCATATTAATAAATGCATTTGTTACCGTATTGGCAGAAAACGGTGAAACCGGATAGCCAGACAAATCATAACTGATATGCTCCGCATTCACGGTTACCATTCCATTAATCGGCTTTTCAAGTGAATAAATACGAAATGGCTGAGGATTAGCATAAGGATTAGGTTTAGCTACAATAATATTACGCATTTTCAAATCGCTGTAATGCCGTCCTGTAATAGGATACTTCATCTCAAGCTCAAACTTGCCATTGCGTTCCTCAACCACTGTACAAGATGCCGCATCCGGCAAATTTCCCATCCCATTTGTTGTAAAATCCGTACTGGACGATTCAAACAAAGTAATCATAGTGTCCACCAATTTGGAATCACCTCCACAGACGTTATTCCTCCAGAATATGAAATTTCATTATCTCCAGGCGACAATTTAGGGAAAACGCGGTTTGTCATAAAAGTAACAGCAGAGTTCCTGTTCTGTGTGCCACTGTATACATCTTGAATATCACAATTAATCGTAATAGAGGCAGCAATATCAGATATACTAACCGTAAAACCGCCTACATTAAGAATTCCCCTCCCGCTTCCTTTTACAGTAATTACGGGAAGCGCCATGAATCTGGTAGGATTAAATATTTTGCCCTTACCTACAAATCGAACTGTCTGTTCACCAGACTTCAAAAATCTCTGTGGTTTACAATTAAAAGAAATAGAAGCCCTTCCGGCCTTTGCAAACAAATTCTCTATCTCTACTGACCCTTCATACATAGCTATCCTATAATATTCTGGTTCATAAGAATCCTCAAGCCTGGCATAGCCAGCTACAGAATGAAGCCATTCCGAAACTTGGTTCGCCATGCCTGCAAAACTCTCTGCCGATCCACAGACAGCAATTTGATATGTACGAGTAACATTTTTAAAAGAACCTTTATCCATTAAAATATCACCGTTTCTCCCAGGAACATGCGTAACCTCATAATCCCTTTCCGGCGTCTCATAGCCAGGCGGATGCTCTACCTGAACATGACAGTCCAGTGAAGAAACGCCATTAAAAATAATCACGCCCAAGACGCATCCCTCCTTTCAATCTGCCGCTGAATCATTCTGGAAACCTCTTCCGCAATTTCCTTCGGGTTATCCCCTGTAATATTAAAAATATTTTCAAATGTGCCAGCAGGATGCTCTGATAACTCCTTAACTGCATCCTTCAGTCCAGCAATTGCTAAAGCTGCTGAATCCTCACGCTCATACTTGCTCGAAGCATCCATACCTCGCATCGTTTCCCCTGCTAGGCGCACAGAACCGGAAAATACATAATCATTCATATTATCAGTCATTTTATACAACTGATTCATGCCATTTTGAACATTTGTCAAATCCAGCACTGGTCTAATAGCAGGCTCTGTATCAATCGTATTATCAATAATATCCGTAATTTTAGATGCCGCTTTACTTAATCCAAGCTTTGCCGACTCTGCCATTCCTGAACCAGCGTCATAAGACTCTGATGTATAATCTGTCAATGCATTCACAAAGCCTTCTCCTGCATATGCCGCTATACCATAAAACACTTTTGAAGGTGAATGTTCATCAAGCGTTTTCCTTGCCGCTGCCGCTGCCGCCGCTCCAAGAGCCGCCGCTTTCTCCGCCGCTTTATAAATATTATTATGAATGCCATTTACAAACCCATCAACTAAATACGAACCTGATTGATTAAAAGATTCATACATCCGTCTAACCGCATCAACCGCCACGCCGACCGGAGAAGAAAATGTGCTTGGCACTGCTGAACCCTGTACATTAATTCCACTTATAACCCCGCTCATCAAAGACGAACCAGCATTGTTAAAACCTCCATACTGTCCTCTGATCACATCAGCCGCACTGTTTACCGGAGAAGAAAAAGCGCCCGACACCCCCGAGCCCTGTACATTAATTCCGCTTATTACCCCACTCATCAAAGACGAACCGGCATTGTTAAAACTTCCATACTGCCCTCTGATAATATCGGCTGCACTGTTTATTGGAGAAGAAAAAGCGCCTGGCGCCTCTACCCCTTTTACATTCACACCAGAAACAAAAGAGGACATAATTGTCTGGCCCGAACCGTTAAAATCCGAAAACTTATTTGTAACAGCTGAAAGCATATTATTAAGTATAGGCGCAACTGTTCCTGTCGGAATGTTGACGCCATTTGATTCCACTCCACCTGAAAACTGATTCGCAAGACTTCCACCTGCTGAATAAAACGATGGATACTCGTTACTAATAATTGTCAGCACATTATGAAGCATACTTTGAAACGCATCCGTCAAATCCGTCTGTTTTGATTTAGCCCCTTTGATAAAAGTAGTAAGCATTTTCTCGGCAGCCTCGTTTACACGAGATGATGCATTTTGAAACGTGTTTATAAAATCATCAATACCAGCGTTGCCAAGTGAGGTAAGAGCCGAACTAAATGAACTCATTCCGCTTGTATCCAGCTTTGCCATACCCTTTGCCATAGACGCAAGATTATTAGCCTCTTGAATTACTCCTGACAACTGTTTCGTTTTAATTCCACTGATATGATCATAAAACTGACTAAAATACGATCCAAAAGAAGACATATCCGAACCGAAATCAGCAAGCGTTTGGTCATCTGAAAACCAGCCGCCCTCCTTCGGAAGGCTCTTTTGAAGTTCTACAATAGAAGAAGCTGCATTCGTCGTCGTGTTTACAATTCCTGGCTTTACATCCTCCATATAACCAGAATACTTTGCAAAACTTTTACCAAAAGATTTCAAGCCATCGCCAAATTTCTCTATATCTTTATTTCCTGTAAAAAACCCAACTAATCCTCCAGTATTTGGAAGGGTATTGGCTAACTCAACAACAGCCTTACCTGCCGTTGCTGAATTTGTTACCGCCTCAACATCAATGCCAGATACAGCTGACGCATATTTTTTCATAGCCTTTCCAAACGGAACAAGACGCGCTCCAAAATCATCCAAATCATTATTACCAGCAAAAAATCCAACCACTCCTCCAGTATTCGGAATAGTTGAAGCCATCTCTATCATCGCTTTACCAGCTACCGCCGCATTTGCCACAACATTTGCATCCAGACCAGTAACTTCCGTTGCAAAATCTTTTATAGCCTTTCCAAATGGAACAAGCTGTCTGCCAAAATCAGACATATCATTCTCGCCGACAAAGAAACCAACTACGCCTCCGCTATTAGGCAAAGTCGAAGCCATCTCTGCCATTGCTTTCCCAGCAATTGCAGCATTCGTCACAGCGTCCGCATCCAACCCTTGCACAACCAACGAAAAAGTTTTCATAGCAACGCCAAAAGGAACAAGCTGCCTGCCAAACTCAGACATATCATTCTCACCGGCAAAGAAGCCTAAAACTCCCCCACTATTAGGCAGCGTCGAAGCCATCTCTGCTAAAGTCTTCCCAGCAGTTGCAGCATTCTCCACAAGTCCCGCGTCCATATCAGCTATCGTTACAGAAAAATCCCTCATTGCCTCGCCAAAAGGAACAAGTTGACTGCTAAAATCGGCCATTGATGAACCGCCAGTAAGCCAAGAAGTCAAACCCTGTAAAATATCAGCAGCCGTTAAAATAATTATCGTCTCGGCAAGCGCCTTAACACCGTTCATAGCAGCCGCATCAACGCTTTTCGCTCCATCAATAAAAGGCTGCACATTTGTCATAAAAGCTGCCAAATCTGCGCCAATCTGTGGAAATTGACTGGAAACTCCACTCATAAACCCACCGACAATGCCACCAATAAACGAACCAATTGCAGTTCCAATACCCTCTAACAGCTTTCCACCCTCGCCAATTAGCCATGACAAACCAGGAATCTGTGCCAATGCGCCAATCGCCGCTAGAACCAAAGCCAGCTCCGCAATCACAGCTCCCATTCCAAGAACGCCAACCATAGCGGCCGGAACAAAAGACGCAACTGCCCCAAGAGCTAACATAATCGCTGACATCAGGCCGACCCCTGCAATTCCTTTCAACAAAACATCAACGTCAATTCCGCTAAGCGCATCAATAACTCCAGAGAAAAACGCCATTACCACATTTACGGCAGCCTGAATAAGAGCTGGCAAATTTTTAGCGATTCCGTCAAGAAGCTTAATTAAAAATTCAAATAACGCATCCACAATCTGAGGCGTATACTTAACAAGAGCCTCCAACACACCAGCTAAAAGCTGTAAAGCCCCATCCGCTATAACAGGAACACACACAACAAGTACATCGACAAGGCTAAGAATAATAGCCTTTATCGCTTCTCCAATTGCAGGCGCACTTGCAGCAATTACCTTACAAATCTCAATAATCCCCTCGCCGATTTTAGCAAGAACCGTTGGAATAAGCTCCGAAACTCCTGCAACAATAATCGCTAAAGCCGCCATAACAGCTGTTGCCGCCGTAGGTCCTGCTGCCGCAAGAATTGTAAAAGCGGATGCCGCCGCCAAAAGCCCTGCTCCAATACCAAGTACGCCAACCCCTAACAAAGCAAATGCCGCACTGACTCCCAAAATCTCAAAAGAAAGAGAACCAAGCGCTTTTCCCGCAACGCCGATGATCACAAACGCACCAGCAAGCGTAATTAATCCCTTTGCAATAGATGTCCAGCTCATAGAGCCAAGAGACTTAACTACTATGCCTAAAATACCGACTGCCACTGACATAATCAGCATTTGACCTGCAAATTTAGTAATTGCTTTATCCTCACTGTCCATTATCTTTGCTGCGGCAACAAGCATTCCTATCATTCCTAAAAGACCGCTTCCAGCTTTTCCTAGCTCCTCCCAGCTCATAGAGCCAAGAGACTTTGCTACTAAACATAAAATACCGACTGCCCCTGACATGATTAGCATTTGACCTGCAAATTTAGTAATTGCCTTATACTCACTGTCCATTATCTTTGCTGCGCCAACAAGCATTCCTATCATTCCTAAAAGACCGCTTCCAGCTTTTCCTAGCTCCTC
>CAMWKN010000053.1 GCA_947174825.1 uncultured Clostridium sp. | reverse complement strand
ATATAATGGTATTGATCCTTCTGCGAATCATAATAACAGTCTGCTTTTCTGGTGTTGTCAAAAATGGAATAACCCTCATGTTCCTGGGGCAGATCCCCTTCTGCCGTCCACTTCTGCAACGTCCCATCTGCGCTTACCTCATAAAAGGACGGACAGGGTTCCTCCGTTTCATTATAGACCACCATTTCCAGATAACCGTCCTGGTCTAAATCCATCAAGGAATAGTAAGGTCCATCGTTATAAACTCCATCTTCGCCTGGTACCACACGAACATCCTCCCGAAAAAAACTATCTTCATTCTGCGCTAATGTCTGGATCTGTTCATGAACCTCCATACTTGCCTTTTGTTTCTTTTCCATTGACACCGGAACTGGCGTAGCCGTCTCTTCACTCTCTGGAAGCGAGACATTCCTGCCACATGCTGTCCCTAAAACAGCGAGAACCAGAAATAAAACGATACTATTCCATTTCTTCATCATAATTGTACTCATGCTGTGAGCCTCCTTAGCGAGCAGCTAATGTACCAATGTTTGTGCTGCTCGCTGCACAAACTTGGCGAGTGAAAAATTTATTTTTCACTCTTCCCCTCTCTATGCAATTAGGCAGTAACAAAGTGTGCTTCACACACTCTTGCGAATTAACAACATCAAAATGCGAAGCCATTTCTTACGTACTTATATCAGATATTTGTATCCATTATGTATCTTGATTTTCTGGATACAGCTCAATGCCATAGAATATCAGATCTACTATTCAAACTCCCCCTCATGCTCTTTGAAAAAATCATAATATGCCCGAACATTGGGCAATTCTGTCCACTTGGCAGTCCGCACCGGGTTTTCGTCCAGATTATAGATCTTAGAATGCTTCATTGACAATAAAAAGGGAGAATGGGTTGCAATAATAAATTGACAGGCAAAGAATCTGGCAGATTCCTCTATAAAAGAAACTAATTCCTGCTGCCGTTCCGGCGAAAGACTGTTTTCCGGCTCGTCCAATAAATACACTCCGTTTTCACGAATCTTATCCGTAAAATACAAGTAAGCACTTTCTCCATTAGAATGTTCCCTGACATTATCCTTTAACTGATCTTTGACATACCTGGATTTGGATTTTCTTCTGGCGGCATTCACTTTTACTAGCTGTTCGTAGTCTTCCAAGGAATGTAGCTGAAAGTTGGAAGATTTGGTATCATAATAATCCCGAAATATTTCCTCCCGTTTACGGTCAATTCCCTCATTCAGACTCCGGATATTTAACATAAAATCAAATACATCATCACTGGTAATAATTCGATTGTATTCCGGCAATTCCCGCTCTAAAACATAATCACAAAAGTCCACATATTGCTCAAAAAAATCGGAACGATTGTAGAGGGTATCCCGATCAGACTGCAGTTTTTCCGCAATCACATTTAATGCTGTCGTTTTTCCCGATCCATTTCCCCCATATAAGATAGTAACAGATTCATCGAAATTTAAGGTATGAAGTTCCCGTTTTGACAATATCTCAAAAGGATATGCTGTTGTGTAACAGGTTTCTCGAATTCCATGTAAATACTGCTCCTCCGTCATCACAGATGGGAATATAAATTGAGATAAGTAAATCATATTTCAGACCTTTCTCTGATAAAGTCCCTGTCCCCAAAATCGGTCAGCCACGGATAAACGCTTTATATTCTCTACGAGCCATAAAGGTATAAATTGTCGCATATATCCCTGCAATTATAATCAGATATCCCCCTAATCGTCCTGTTGTAATCACAGAATACAGGCAATTCAGAATAGAATACACTAAAACAATCACCGCACAAGCACGACTTTTGCCAATATGTATCCCCAGTGCCAGACCTAATACCAGAACAGCATCCACCGCACTTGCTAAAACACTAATTCCCATTTTGGCAGCCACAATAGACAACAAAAAGGTCAAAACGCTGCAACAATATAGTATAATGGCAGCTGCATTGATATTCTTCTTGATCTTTGATGGACAATAAAACTTGTAAAATTCTTTGAATGACATTTTTCTCTCCTCATTTCCTTTTTTCTCTATTATGGCAGAGATAGGATGGAATTACAAGGAAATTTACAACTTGCAAACCTTTCCTGCCTATGTTATGATATTGACAGACTAAAGAAGTAAATGTGTCCACGTTGACACCAAAACGAACCCCCAGTAGTAGCGGCTACTGGGGGTTCTTGCTCGTTACAGCGAGCTACTCTGTTCAGGCTGATTACCATGGCAAGACCAAAAACATACCATATAACCCTCACAGATGACGAGCTGAAAAGATCATTCTGGTCATGGATAATCTTAATACGCATAAGCCCGCATCTCTGTAAAAGGCATTTTCCCTGCGGAAGCCAGACGGATCATAAAGCGTCTGGAGATACATTACACACCGAAACACGGGAGCTGGCTCGACATGGCAGAAATTGAGTTAAATGTCATGACCCGCCAGTGCCTTGCCAGACGTATAGAAGATATCCATCTTCTCCGGGAGGAATTGACCGCATGGGAGAAAGAACGCAACAATAATGAAGCAAAAATCCAATAGCATTTCCAGACAGGGGATGCCCGGGAAAAACTAATATCATTATATCCTGAATACATAACTGCTGACCATTAATTCGGTTAGCGGTTACACTAAATATAAACAGTACAGTACACTAGACTATTTTTTCATCTCGTTTTTTGCCATTCCCTTCCTGCGTTGCTTTTCTCTTTTGAGGTTAAGCAATATGCCAGCAATGTCACAGCAAATAATATCGCAATGGCAATAGATAATTCAAACGTCATATATACTCCCCACTCCCCAAATGCATACGAAGTTCGCATCAGGAAAGCACCCAAGTCATGCTCTATTTCCAGATTAGCAGACCACCCAGCCGCAACCCGGCCGATGATCAATGCCGTCAGCAGATAACCGGCTGCCAGTCCCCCTCTGAAATATAGTAAACACTTGGGATTTTGTTTTTTTCCCCATTCCCACAAAACAGTAATTACTATGATAACATCAAAAACCAGCTGCAGGGCAATCATTATCTTCATTATAACGAATCCCAGATTCCCGCTATTTATGACAGTATCCTTGTACTCATTTGCTAGGCTGCCGTATGCCAGCACATGAAACCCACTATAATCCACATCTGTTACTGGATATATATCATCTGTCTCAATCATGATCATTGGCCTGCTTAGTATTGCTAACGATAAGATCGGCATCATAATCCAGAAGTAACACGTACGTCTATAGGTTTTTCCCGCTTTACTAAAAGACCAGGTGGCATAAAATAACACCACAACGGCAATGGAAAAAAGAATATTTTTATGTAATTCATCTTGATAATATTCTGCATGTGAGATGGCTGCCACAGATGCATTAGGATGGCTGAGACATAGCAGCAAAAACCGGTAAAAGGCAATTGCTGTCAACACATAGCCGATTGACAAGATTCCCCGAATCCTTATATGAATCTCAGGAATTTGTTTCTTTCTCCATTCCCATAAACAGATCCATACGACAACGATATCACAGACCAACTGCAAAGTAATCATAACCTTTACCATGAGCAGTCCCAGATTTTTACTATCTATAAATATGGTATTACAGGCGTTTACCAAATCACCATGCACCAACAGCTGAAACCCATTGTATGTCCTTACAGATATTGGCAACTCCTCTACACCGTTACTCATTCTAATTGTTAGCAACGGCTGGCTTAACCTGATCAAAGATAGTATTGGAACGACAATCCAGAGATAGCATAACAATTTATATATTTTATTTCGATTCATTTAGTTTAACCTCCGTTTCCTATAGCATTGGCAGAAATTAGTGCATCTTGCCGACAGACACTATAGTTTCCGTAGCACTGTTAAATCTATATACGGACCAATATTTTCCGCTGCCTTCCGGAACATGGAAAGTATATCTTTTCATCCCCTCCGTCCCCTGCTGGTACAGGCAGACAGAAGCGTTACTGTCAGAAAGCGTCCCCTTTCCATAATAATGATGGATATAGTAATCATAGATCCCCGGCTTTATACCCTGCAGCGTAATTGTTTCCGGTCCATAGCCGAATCTATTATCCACATCCAACTGACACACAAGCTCTGCATTGTAA
Source organism: uncultured Clostridium sp. (assembly GCA_947174825.1). The sequence continues at coordinate 3,686 of CAMWKN010000053.1, read as the reverse complement.
TACCCCTTTTTATCAGCATAATAGACATGTGCACTTTCCCCACCAAAAAACTTACAAAGCATATGGGAATCTAAATCATTCGGATTTGACCCCCATGTTAAAACACTTCTTAAATAGACATTATCCATTTCCGGCGAGATCACTCCGTCTTGATTCTCAATGGTTTGATCTCCTAATATTTTAATCTCAAAGTAAGACATGGCATATTCATCCGATGGGTCTACTACTTCCACGGTATAATTTCCCGCCGGTAAATTCTGTACCTGAAACTTTCCATTCGAATCTGTCACTGTTTTCATAACAACATCCGTATAAATATTATGGATCCCCCGTCTTATATTTAATTCAACATTGCCAATTCCCTTTGCCGTTGTTGCACTTTTTACAACTCCGGATGCTGCCCCCTGTCCATCCTGTTCCTTCGATATCAGCTCCACAGTACTACAATAAATGACATTCTGAAGTTCTGAATCACTTTCCGACAGATACATGGTTTCAGACAGATATCCACTTTTGGAAAATGTCATAACGCCTTCTTCAAAATAATCCAGACCAATTTCATACTGACCTTTCGATGCTGTACTTCCTTTTATTTCTTCCTCATGCCCATCCAAGGATCCCACCTTTACCTGAACAGAGGATAACGGCAAATTATTTCCAACCGTATTGTCTGCATCCGCTTTTACGACACGGCCGGTCAGCTGCATGATGTCATTTGCTGCACTGGCACCTTTTTTAATATCTTTTTTTAATTTTTTAAAATATTTTGTATCTCTCTGACAGTTTGCTTTTGTAATTCCACATTCATTAAACGCTTCTTTTATCAGCGAAATCTCTTTACTGCCAAAATATGAACTCGCCCTCGCTTTGGCTATTACTTTCTTTCGTACTTTATAAAAATCTATATTTTTACTACCATGTAAATATATTGTAGCATACCACAATTTTCCCAGTTCATCCCGATAATTTTCTTTAGAATTCCATTTCATTAATTTAGTCAACATCAGGTATGCCGCATGAGAAAGAACAGTTGAGTTACTATGACCGTCGTCCCCTAGCTCATCATATAACTCTTTCCCTTTTTTTGTATTTTTCCTCTTGCTGCATTCGTAATATTTCCCACGCACCTTAGAAGGATTCCCTGTCAGATGCGGTTTTGCTATATTGCGCATACAACCGTCTCCTATTTCAGAATCAGAAATATCTTCCGCTATTTTCCAATCGCCTTCAGCAAAACACGCCATAATATCCGAATATCCTTCACTTATTGAATTAGGAACACCATTTGAATAATAGAAAATTCTATTGTCTGTTTTCGCACCAAACACAGCATGGGTATATTCATGGACCACGATATCAAAGGACGCATACCGCATCCCCTTTTTAGTGGCATGCTCTGGTGCTTCCTCCCCCTTTTTCAGGGTATTTGTATATTCCAGGGATGTACTTTGTTTTTTGGATCTTCCCGTTCCTATTCCAAAATAAAAGCCCTTCGCTTCATAATCCCAACGTGCATTATCCGGGAAATTATTATTTCTATCCTCACTTTTATCGTTATCATTATTTCGACTTAAATAAATGTTTATTTTTCCACCTTTGCCATCATAAGAATGTCTAGAATTACCTGTTAATTTCCCATAATAATCCATCGCCTCTTTCATATTGCAAATAGCAGATACGGCACCCGAATCCCATCCGCTATCACGCCAATTGGAAGAAACCATATTAGCATGTTTTGGATCATAAAGAGAACCATGATAAACCCTGATGCCATGTACCGCATCTTCCATATAATATTTTTCCCGTTCTTTTTTTCCCAGAAATTGACGGCTATTTTGATTGATATCATCTCCCATACAAGGACAGGTATCCACATCCTGCGAATTATTAATATAATCTAAAATTGTACCGTCTTCTCCACTTACCAGAAAAGTATAACTTCCTGCATCCATTTCTTCACACGATTCACAAAGAGTAGCCGAAATCAGCCATGCCGAAGATTCTATTCCATAATCGCGGAAAGCATTAAGCCGCTCTTCCCCATTTTCAATTGTTACACGGTTTCCAAATTTCTCCCCCAGAATACCAACTGCTTTTCGATAGGATATTTCCGGTTCAACCGATACCTCTTTTTCAAATGGAAGATACGACGACGACAGCATATTAATATTCCCCTGTTGATCACAGCTAACCACAAGCCCACGGCAAAAAACAGGCAGACCCTGCTTTACCTGGGTAAAACAATAGGAGTAACCTGTATCATCATGATAACATTCCTGGGGAACCAATTCCTGAAAAGGGTTCTCGATTCCCAAAGCTGTCTTTATATTATACAAAGAATACAAAGCGGCTTCCCAGCAATCTACTGTAATATTGCTGTATGTTCCATAAATCTCCTCAAGATATCCCTCTTCATTTATCATCACTTCAAAATCTTCATCAGATGCATTCATCTGTTTAATTTCTGACAAGACATAATCCTGCATATGTTCTGGCTCATAAGAACATTTTCCAGCTACACGTACTGTAATTTTTTCCTCGCTCTGCTCTCCTTCAAAGTTTACTCTTTTCGTAATTACAACTTCTGTCGGCTGATTCATCCTGGTAACCTTTCCATTGTCATCAATAATATCTTTCCTGGAACTTTCCCAAGATACGTATTCAGCAAACAGCTTATTAGCATAAAACGTCAGATCCCTAGTTACAGAAGTATCACAATCTCCGGCAGAATACAAAATACAGGCATCTTTTTGAATATCTTCGATGGTATAAGCATCCATCGTGCCGCGATCCGGCTCCTTGTTTTCGACATTTGTCCTGATAAATTCCAACTCCAACTGTTCAAAATTCAGAGAACTACTCCCTGCCATACAATTAAGCCCAATAGAGATACTATCCCCTGCCGCCAAATTCTGGTCATACTCTGCTCCTGAAATAACATAACGATTGTCCTCGTGATCTCTGATTTGAGCATTCCAAATGGTATCAATTTCATTTTCATATTTCCCCCGAAGAGTCCAATCTTCAAAATCATAATCGGATTGATTACAGATTACCAGGGATGCTGAAAAACCGCTTCCCCAATCCTCATTGACGATATATTCCACAGAATAATCATCCGCTTCCACAATCTGTGGATTTCCAATCATGACATAATCTGTGGGAAATTTCTGAAATGGTTCATTCACCTGAATACCAAATGTAACACTTTCTCCCACTCCAATATCTTGATTGTACTGACTATTCTTTACAATATATCTATTACCATTGCTATTATTGTCCAATTTGGCATTCCAAATAGCAGCAATCGAGTTCTCTAAAGAAAACGCCAGACACCAGTTATCAATTTTTCGCTCTCCCGTATTCTGAATCGTAATATCTGCAACATACCCATCTGACCACCTGGAAGTAATGGAAAAAACAACCTGATATCCCTCTCCTTCATACAAATGACTGTTTTCCGCTTTTGCCATAGAAGCCGATGCCTGCAGTAAAGTTGAAACCGTCATTGCTAAGATCAGTGCCGCAGAAATCAACCGATCCCCTAATTTTTTTCTCTTCATTTTCATTTCTCCTTTCGTTTTGTCATTAACCGAAATGTAAACCATATTCCAATAAACAACATTGCATAGTAGCATAATATACTGTATCATCTTTTCTTTTATTAAACAATAAAAATGCAATAA
>CAMWKN010000052.1 GCA_947174825.1 uncultured Clostridium sp. | reverse complement strand
CTCTTTAACAGCAATTTTTTATTTAAGTCTGAATTATTTCATAGAGATCCATGAAATGTCTGGTACCATTTCTGGCGTCGAACTTCTGTGCACAGGAACGGGCAAAGCTTTCATAATATTCCCTTAATTCTTCTAAATCGTAATTTCCATCCTCCTGATACAATGGAAAGCTATTTGGCAATTTCATACGATAACTGTCCTTTTCCTCCTGCAGCTGTTTTACAAAACGAATCATGCCAAAAGCAAAATAGAGCTTATAGATTGGATTTTTATTAGACTCATAAAGAGACCAAAAATGTTTAAACCAATCCAGGGCCTTTTCCTGATTAGTCAAAGCATAAAACAGCATGACATCTCCAAAATATTTCTGTACAATTCCTCTCCGGCGCACAGCATTATCCACTTCTTTGCAACACTTTTCTGCTTCTTTTAAGCAATCCTGTTCCCCCTGACACAACTGCAGGTTATAATAACGCAAGAATTTTCCATAGGTAGCCTCCGGAACTTCTGCACAAGTCATTCTCCCATCAAACAGTACCTTTGCTTTCTTTTTCGCCTGGTCAATATTACCACATTCCAACAGATATTCCACTTCATCATTTCTCTCGCAGGCAGCACAATCGCACATCCTATCACGCTTACATTTCTTAAATTCCTGATAAAAATGTTCTGCCTTTTCCCCATCAATATATATATAAAATTCGAACAGATAGGCATAATAAGGGCGTAAAGAGTAACCTGCCTCCAAAAATCTTCTCTTCATGTCCTCAGAAATATTTTCAAACTGTTTGATGGAAATCTGATAAAAATCCCTTGACGTTTCCAAGATCCATTTGTATTTCCACATTACTTCATGGCAAGTACTCTCATTTACCCCATACTGCTCTACATATTCATCATATATTTTCAGAAGCTCCGGCATAATGACATACATTTCCATGGCGTCAGAATAAAAGTCACTTTCATGGATAAACTCCATCCGCAGTTTCATCCGCCATGTATAATCCTCCAATTCATCCGCCTCTCTCCATGCCTCTCGTAAATATGCCATACGAATCTCCCCATGGGGCAGCGTATAGTATTCTCTGCAATATTTATCTACATCAAATTTTCCCATAACACTCTTTCCTTTCCGATAAATCAAAATATCAAAAGGAGCTTTCACCCCTCTAATCCCCTATAATAATTGCTCCAGTATATTTAATATATTATCATTCATCCTGCCCAGCTCATTATTTCTTAAATGAAAGCCTCCAATCAGCAAGGTCTGCACATAGATAATAAAAATAAAATCTTCTAATTTATCTTCCTTCCCCAAAGCAGCCATTTTTTTAATAATGGGATTTTGATAATTAAAATATAAGGTATTCGCCTGTTTTTCCTCGATATCCTCAGCAAAACTGTCTAATAAATCAGAGAAAACTCCATCTGAATTTTCCTTGGCATTCTGCAGGTCACGATATAACTGTGCCTGGCTGTCCACATAATAAAATGCCGGCAAATTGGCAGGAATAAACTGCTTCATCTCCACTGCACAATGATATGGCTCCAAGACTTTCTGGGCAATATCTAAGAAGTCAACACACTGCTCCATTTCACTAATTTTGACTTCTTTTAGAAGATCATCCACCTCGGTGGCATTTACCCGCATAACCAAAACCCCGAAAAATTCAGACATGCGAAACAACAGTTCCTCTGTATACACAATTCCCGCATTGATCAGCAATTTCCCCTGTGCCACAAAAACCTGTGATAACTGCTGATACTCTTTCAAATTACAGTAGAGAAGCTGTTCCTTGCTCATGCGCAAATCATAGCCTGTCATTCTGCCTCTGGTGGTCTCAAATTCCAATTCATTGATGAACAATTGAAATAACTCGTCATCGTCAATCGCCATACTCCTGACCACCAAACTATGTACCTCCAAAAAGGCACGAAATGCCTCTATGTTTTCTCTGGCAAGTTTCTTCAAATAATCTGCAATGCAATTCCCAATATTTTTCTGCGCCTGATGCAAGGTTTCATCGGAATAGAATCCCTCTCTGGAAGCAGTTGGCCGCAAGTCTCTGGCATTGATAATACATTTTACAAAAACAGACCAGTCTGGAACCAGCCCCTCCCCTTTCTCCGTCAAGAGCATATTTTTCAGATAAATCATATGATTCTGTTTTGCCGATGCCTGCACCGCATAAGGTAGAATATATGCTACCCCGTCCACGGCTCCCTCTTCTGAATGAAGCACAATGCAATCCATAAAGGAAGTTTGAAAAAAGAACTGTCCAAACATCATCAATTCCTGTGTATTCGGGTTCTCCTTTTCCCATGGCAAAGATACCGGATTGATCCGCTTTTTATTCTCCCCATCATTTAACAAAATAGGGTATGGGAGAATTAATCCATAGTGCAGCAACAGGAATTCCACCCTTTCCCGCTCAAAATATTCCTCGGCGTTTTCCTTTGCTGCCAGAAAAATCTCTGTCCCAACCGGAACCGCTTCCTCTAACTCACGAATGGTATAGGTACCATCCGGTTTTCCGATCCATTCATAACTCTCATCCGTTTCCACAGAATGTGTTCTAATGCAGATTTCATCGGAAACCATAAAACAGGACAAGAGACCAATTCCAAATCTTCCGATGTAATCGTTCAAGATTTTACCACTTTCTAAATCCTTTTTGGAGGACTCCCCAATAATCGCCAAAAACCGGTGTATCTCTTCTTTGGTCAATCCAACCCCGTTATCGCGAAATGCCAGACTCTTTCCTTCCTCTAAGGTGAGTAGCAGCTTGCCTTCCCGATTCTCTTGAAAGTCAGCATCTGCTTTTTCCCTGCCTGTAATGGCATCTACCCCATTTTGCAATAACTCACGAATATATACTTCCGGACTACTATATAAATGATCGGATAAGATCTCAATCATTCCTCCCAAATTTACCTGAAATCGAAATTCTTCCATAATTTAATTTCCCTCTTTTCTTATTGACATACACACAAAGCTTGCCAGTAAGTTACATTCCATTAGACTTCATGTCTTACACACTTTCAACCTTACCTTATATTTTACCTCATATCATATGCTAAGATCAACTACGAAAGCGCAGAGATAAATTTTTCCTCAAAAATTTTTCCGAAAAAAGCATTGTACTAATCTCCATTTATGGGGTATAATGGTTCAATATTGGTTACATTTTGACACATACGAAGGAGGATACATTCATGGCAGTCAAATACGTATTTGTTACCGGTGGTGTCGTTTCCGGTCTGGGAAAAGGAATCACCGCAGCATCATTGGGAAGACTATTGAAAATGCGTGGCTACAGCGTTACAATGCAGAAATTTGATCCATATATTAACATTGACCCGGGTACCATGAATCCGGTCCAGCACGGAGAGGTATTCGTGACCGATGACGGTGCTGAAACCGATCTGGATCTGGGACATTATGAGCGTTTCATTGATGAGAGCCTGACCAAACAGTCTAACGTCACTACCGGTAAAGTATACTGGTCCGTATTGTCCAAAGAAAGACGGGGTGATTTTGGCGGGGGAACCGTACAGGTTATCCCTCATATTACTAACGAAATCAAAAGCCGTTTCTATCGCAATGACGGCTGCAAGGATACTCAGATCGCCATTATTGAAGTGGGTGGCACTGTGGGTGATATCGAAAGCCAGCCTTTCCTGGAGTCCATTCGTCAGTTCCAGCATGATATTGGTCATGAAAATGCAATTCTGATTCACGTAACCCTGATTCCTTATCTGGGAGCTTCCGGCGAAATGAAGACGAAACCTACTCAAGCAAGCGTCAAAGAACTACAGGGAATGGGAATCCAGCCGGATATTATTGTCTGCCGTACCGAGCGTCCTTTGGAAGAAGGAATCAAGGATAAAATTGCCTTATTCTGTAATGTGCCAACCAAATGTGTCATGCAGAATCTGGACGTAGAGACTTTGTATGAAGCGCCACTGGCAATGGAAAAAGAACATCTGGCAGATGTGGCATGCCAATGCCTGCAATTAGATTGTCCAGAACCGGATATGCAGGAGTGGCAGAACATGGTAGACACATTGAAACATCTGGAAAAAAACGTTACTGTAGCATTAGTTGGAAAATATACCTCCTTGCACGATGCCTATATCAGTGTGGTAGAAGCGCTAGAGCATGGTGGTTTGGCGCACAAGACTCATGTCAATATCAAATGGATTGATTCCGAAACCATCCATAAAGATAATGTAGCAGAAGCACTAAGCGATGTCAGTGGTATTCTGGTACCAGGCGGTTTTGGCGACCGGGGTACAGATGGCATGATTACTGCTATCCGTTATGCCCGTGAAAAGAATATCCCATATTTGGGACTGTGCCTGGGTATGCAGCTATCTATTGTAGAATTTGCCCGCCACGTCTGCGGTTTTAATGATGCACACAGCATTGAACTGGATCCACAGACCACCCATCCTGTCATCCATTTGATGGCAGACCAGGACGGCGTGGAAGATATCGGTGGAACTCTTCGTCTTGGCTCCTATCCTTGCACATTAGCAGAGGGATCTCTGGCCCAGAAACTGTATGGTCAGCCGGAAATTACGGAACGTCACCGTCACCGTTATGAAGTCAATAACTATTACCGCAAGGATCTGGAATCAAACGGCATGCTGCTATCTGGTCTCTCACCGGATGGACGGATTGTAGAAATGTGTGAAATTTCTGATCACCCATGGTTTATTGCCACACAGGCACATCCGGAGTTCAAGTCCAGACCAAACAGACCTCATCCATTATTTAAGGGATTTGTGGGAGCTGCGCTGGAATATCAGGAAGCATAAGCTGGCAATCATAAATACAGTAAAGCAAATTCTAACCGATTCTAACGTTAACAAGAAACAGGAGACATTAGTTGCAATCATATCGCAAACAATGTCTCCTGTTTTATGTCTTTACCTAATTACGAAACCAGAATCTGCTTACTTTTCCAAACTATCTGTTTTCCGCTGTACAGATACCTTTCCGTACACTTTCTTTGTCATAACATCTTTTGCCTGGAATGTTAGCGTATCTGGCAGATCTTTCAGGGAATAGGTCCAACTCTGAACCATGGTAACACCATCCTCCTCTGTCTGGGTATTCCCATCACCGCCGCTTTCCACTATATTCCCCTTGGAATCCAGCAGGTAAAAGCAGATATCATCATCCTTATCTTTTTGTAACGCCTTTGCTTTTCCCGTATAATGGAATTTTACATGACAGATCATTTCCAAATCAGACTTTTCAAAAGTCACCTCATCAACCACCAACTTTGTTCCCTGTACTGGTGTATCCTCCACTGGCTGATATATTACTGTTTCCAGATCGGTTTGATCTGTCAATGTAAAGGCAAACGTATCCTTAATCATATCACTGTAATCCTTGAATTCCTTTACCGGACAGGCATTCACTTCACATTGGTAGCTCAGTTTCTTGTTTTTCTGACTGTTTTCAAAATTCATAGCCATGAGAAACGTACCATCCGCTTCCGTGTAATGTTCTCCCTCCACAACAATCGGTACCTCTTTCAAAAATGCATCCACATAGATACATTCCTTCCCATGTGCTGCCGCATACTCTGCAATGGTCTGCTCGGTTTCCTTCTCTCCCTGAATATGCAGATTCTCTATTACCGACGTATCAATATCATAATTAGAAGGCACTAATAAATACCGGTCTGCCTTGGCAGGACTTGCTTCTACCAGCACACGGACTTTATTTTTATCACAGATTGCCTCACGAATACGGAAATTAACCCACTGCGAAATTTTCTCATTTTCCGTATCGGTCTGCTTCACATCCTGATCCCTTAATTCCGATGCTCTCTTCTGCACTTCCGGACTTTCCTGATGAAATGCAGACAACAGGGAAAAATGTCCTGTTGCTGCCATGGCTGTGGTACATAATACCAACGCCACTGCAAAAGATGCCGCCACTTTAACCGCACTCCATCGAAACTTGCTTTTCTTTACTGGTCCAATTTCTTGATTCTGTATTTTCATAAATGCTTCCTCTGCCTTTCTCTGTACCACTTTCGGTACAGGTGTTTCTTCGTCTAATATCTGCTTGATTTCTTTCTGAAAAGTGTCCATAGACTACCCCCTCCTCTCACTTGCCATTATCTGATCTTCTATTCCCAGTTCACGACGCAACTGCTGCCGCCCTCTGCGCAGTCTGGTTAACACGGTATTCTGTCGGATTCCCAGAGACTGTGCAATTTCCCGCACCGACATTTCCTCACAATAATGCATCAACAGTATAATGCCATATTTCTCATCCAGCATTTCCAACAGACATTGCCATTCACTCCGGTCATATGCCTGCTCCATTCTACCCTGCTCCTGCATATCTTGGATATCCAAATAATCCCTACGATTGCGTAGTATATTGTTACATTCATTTACAAGAATCCGTATCATCCAGGTTTTAAAGTACTTGGGATGTTTCAGGGTATGCAACTTTTCATAGCAGTTCAGTATCGTTTCCTGAATCGCATCTGCCACATCTTCATCCCTTTTTAGATATACCCATGCTGTCTTATACATACTCTGCATATGATCCTGCATCAGTTGTACGAAAGCCTCCTGGTCACCATGCATGGATTTTCGCACCAACTCCTCCAAACTGCCACCTCCTTTTACCATAATTCATGAATTACTAGTCATCACAAAGAGTTCTAACTGTCGACACTAACTCTCTGTACTCTCTGTGTACATACATTAGACGGAAAAAAACAAAAAAATATTTCACTGAATTTCAAAAAATATCTAAGCAGAAAAACAGATCAAAAAACGGTATGGTGCCACCTACTACACCAATGTTTTTGATCTGTTTCCCAATTTCAAATATGACGTTCCCTGTTAATACTATTTGGCTTTTGTTACACTTACTTGTATTGTACCACCAGCACGGTATCCTTTTTATCTGGCGCTTTCTTCGGCACCTTTACCGTAACTTTATTTCCCTTTATCTTATATTTCAGTTTCTTATTCTTACCCATAACCGTAATTTTCTTGATCTTTTTCTTTTTATACTGTTTCATAACCAGTGTCCCCTTTTTCGGCCACTGATAAACATGGGCATAAATCGTCTTATCCTTCCTGGTATAAGTTCCCCAAGACGGATCTTTCTTGAACGGACTGGCGGATACTCCATAGATACTGGCACTGTTTTTCTTCATCCACTTGGAGATACCGTTTAGCGCCTTTTTACTGCCATCGGTCATCTGTCCATTGCCTTTCGGTCCGATATTCAACAGATAGTTGCCACCCTCGGAAGCCACCATGGCAAGATCTTGAATTAAATATTTGACCGGATAATAGGATTTTTCCAATGCCTTTTTATATCCCCAGGCATCATTCATAGACTGACAGGTCTCCCAAGGTCTCTTTGGCACAGAACCCTTTTCCGGAATCTCCCGTTCCGGGCACTCAAAATCTCCCAAACCAAAGCTACGACATACACGCTCATTAACTAATAAATTCGGATTCAAGGACTTCATATAGTTGTACAGATTCTGTCCATCTGACTTTGTCCACCATTTCTCTAAAGTCGGTTTTTTGTCTGAATACGTCCAGTCACCATCAAACCACATTACAGCCGGATCATAGCGATCCACCAATTCCTTGAGCTGGGCTTTCATATCGGTAATATATTTCGCCCTGGCATCCATAGAAGTCATAGTGGAAGAAAGGGAACCACCTAATTTTTGAGAAGAATGATTCCAGTCCACAATAGAGTAATAAAGTCCAAACTTCAATCCCTCTTTCTGGCAGGCATCCTTTAACTCCTTCAAAACATCTCTCCCTGTGGCACCAAAGCTGGTGTATCCCTGCAGACTAAAGGTTTTCGTACCAGTATAATCCTTAAAACTTTCCACTTTGGTATCCCACAT
>CAMWKN010000051.1 GCA_947174825.1 uncultured Clostridium sp. | reverse complement strand
AACTATTACATAATTGCATCAAAGTTGTAACTATTATAATGATTATTAAAAAATATAAATTATCTTTTCAAATGAATATATGCCCTTCTGGTAACATTATAAATAAAAAAACACATTTTTACCATCAAGCCAGATGTACCACAATATGGACAGACATAATTTTCTCTCCTGCATCATTTTCTTTCATTTCCGCCATAATCTCCCCCTCCATCTGATGCATTAGCTGCCTGCAAATATATAAGCCCAAACCGCTTCCTGGTTTCTTTTCTACATTGCTGCCCCGAAAAAAACTGTCAAAAATATGAGGCATTTCTCGTTCCGAAAGGCTGCATCCGGTATTACAAACCGTGATGCGGCACTCTTCCTCCTCTCTATATAATGACAACCAGACCCGCCTGCCATCTCCATACTTCATTGCATTTTCTATCACGTTCTGTAGCACTTCCTGCAACCGGTCTGCATCACCAAACACCAGATAATTCCCATTCGATTCCATGGCAAAAGCAATCTGATTCAATGCCATTTTCTCCTCATAATATTCCCGGATTTTCTCCATAATCTCCTGAATATAGAACTCCGCATTATTCACTTCAAATTCCAGAAAATCTTCATGGGATGCCCGGATCATCTCCGAGAGATAATGTTCAATTTCATCCACATTCCGACTAATATTATCTGCAATTTCCCGTTCCTTTTCCTCCCCCTTGTACAACTTTTTACTAATGGCTTTGGCATACAATTTAATGGCACTAAGCGGTGTTTTAATATCATGTCCCAGAGAAAGCAACAACATCTTTTTCTCTTTCTGCAACGCCAGTTCCCGCACTTTATTCTGCTCCAGGTTTTCCCGCAGCAGATCCATTCCCCAGATGTATCTTCCAAAAAAACGGTTCTTATTTTCCCGAAGCGGAAGTGTTAGATTTCCCTTGGAAAGTTCATAAGGAATATCAGAAAACTGTTCAAAGGGAAGTAATATTTTTTGTCTGATATACCAAAGTAATAACAGTACCAAAACAAACAGAATCACCAGGATTCCGTTTAGATACCGTCTGCTTGTTTGTTCGGCTTCGTTTACATGCCGATATATCACTTTATAATAATAATCCTGTGTGGCAAAGATCGCATAATCCTCTGATTCCTCTTGTACAAATGTAGACAATTCCTCTCTGTCTGTATCCATCGAAATCACATCCAGTCCGATTAGCCCAGGATATTCCTCTCCCTCACCCCACTCTGACAATTCATGGAGATGCTCTGGTGGTCGCTTATTTTCCTGTTCAAATGCTTTTACTGCCCTCTGGAGCCGGTTAATAGACACCCTATATTCCCGGTTACTGACATCTTTCCCTTTGTCCATAAAACTATGGTTGACCAATATCATCCCTGCCAGAAAGAACAGGATTACAGCGATCATTACTCCATTCCATTTTTTCATAATATATCCTTCATTCTCTCAATCATAGTTATTCGAAACGATATCCCACGCCCCACACCGTCTGAATCCGCTCTGGTTTCTTGGGATTTTTCTCTAATTTTTCCCGCAGCCATTTGATATGAACCGTCAATGTCTGGGTTTCACTCTCACTGTCAAACCCCCAGATTTTATAGAACAACTCCTCTTTGCCCAACACCTTTCCTTTATTCTCCATCAGATACAGTAGTAAATCAAATTCCTTTGCTGTTACCGAGATCTCCTCCCCAGACAGATACAAATGTCGCCCCACCTTGTCCAGACAGATCTCTCCGTCCCGGATTTCATCTGAAGAATATCTTCTCTGAAAAATCCCTTGTATCTTTGCCAGCAAAATATCGATATCATAGGGTTTCTCGATATAATCATCCGCCCCCAGAAGCAGTCCATTCAACTGATCCTCCTTCTCACTGCGACCACTCACTATGAGAATCGGAGTATTTCCATGCTCTCTGATTTTACTGCATACATAAAACCCATCCACTCCTGGCAGCATAATATCCAACAGCATCAGCTTACAACCCTCTGCAAAATAAAGCTCCAGAGCCTCCTCCCCCGATCCTGCCAGATAGGTATCATAGCCCTCCGCCAGCAGAAAATCATAAAGCAGACCTCCAATCTCTTCATTATCCTCCACCACAATGATATCTGCCATATCGGTCTCCCCCATTCTGCTTACCAACCCATCTCATTTAACCAACCATTTACCTTGCGTTCCCGCTCCCGAAATACCGGTGTTCCCTCCAGTTCTGCCTCCTGCTGCAGCATCCCCAGAGACAATTCTCCCTCAATATTGCCATCCACAATATACAAGATCCTGCTGCATTTTGCAGCTACTTTCATATCATGGGTTACCAGAAGAATCGTCATTCCTTCCGCATTGCACCGATTCAATTCCCGCATTACTTCATCCGAACTTCCCCGGTTTAGGGCACCGGTTGGTTCATCAGCGAATAAAATACTAGGATGATTGATCAAACTTCGACAGATACATGCCCGCTGCAGCTGCCCTCCGGATACCTCCATAATATCACGGTCGGCAATTTCACTAATCTCAAACTTCCTTAGCAAGGATTTGCCATAGTCATCAATCTCCTGTCGGCTGCGATCTTTCTTCCCTGCCTGATATGCCGGCAATACTATATTATCCAGAATCGTCAGATTTTTCAACATGTGCATCTGCTGAAAAATAAATCCCATATCATGCAACCGGGTTTCTGCCAGTTTCTTTTCGCTGAGACCAGTAATTTTCTGATCGCCTAACGAAACCTCTCCCGCTGTAGGACGATCCATTCCAGATACACAATATAGCAAGGTTGACTTCCCAGAACCGGATGGCCCCATAACCGCCACCATTTCTCCCTTTTCCACCGTAAAATTAACATTCTTTAACACATTATTCTGTCTCTTATTCGTCACATATGTTTTACACAAATCTTTCACCTGTAATGCTGCTTCCATGATTCCACTCTCCTTCTTAACTCTTATTCCTCTTGCAAAATTGCAATTGCCGATGTTTTCCTAACTTTCAGCATAGTTATCATACATACCAAAACAGTTACCACAAATAAGATAATTGGATAAACCACATAGACCTCCAAGGGATTAATCTCAAATTCAATCCGGCTGGCTCCCATCACCTGAAAGACCTTTCCCGATGTCAATTGAGAAAATGGAGTTGCCGTTATGGTTCCCAACAGGATACCTACAAACAGTACCATCATAATCCGTTTGGTCTGCCAACAAATCACAGAAGCATCGGAAAATCCAATAAGTTTCAACATTCCCACCTGGGTTCTCTCCCGAATCAAAAACATCTTCTGCATCAAGACAACCACCAATATATTAATGACTAGCACAATGGCCAGAATCAGAATTTTAAGGGATTCTAATTTTTCCGAAATCCCACCAATCATGGTCTGAATAAAGTCCACCACAGAATATATTCTAGCGTTTGGGAAAATCTTTTCTATTTGGGAAAGCAAAGCTTGATATTCCTTCTCATCCGGTCGCTCCTCTAATATAATCTGTACCCCGAAACTTCCTCCGGCAAAAGAATAATCAATCTCGACATCTTCTGGGAAACGGATTCCCTCTCCAAAATTATTCATGGACTGATACAGCGCCGTCACAACAAAGGGCTTTTCTTCTTTCCCTGTGTAAATCCAAACCGTATCCCCAATTCCCACATGCAATTTTTGGGCAATCATATGGGTAATCGCTATTTCGTTGGCATATTTCGGTGGTGTACCATCATCATAGAAATACTCATCCGTTTCCGTTCCTAATCCCTGCAGGGAAAAGGAGGTGTATGAAATATTATCATGACGGATCTTGATACGGAACATTGCCTCCATTACCACACGGGAGACATTGATCTGCTCTTTCTGCAAGCTTGTTTTAATTTCTTCCAGATAATCATAATAATTCTGCCGTTTCCCAGAACATACCAACTCATTTATCCTTCCATCATCCACCAGATAGATGTCGGAATCCACCACACCCATCCATTTGGTCATCCGCTCTGAACATAATGTATTGATGGTATCCACCGGCATAATCACTAACCATACCCCTACAATACTGGTAATCAGTAATACCATATATTTTCGCAGTTCACTGATCACATCATTTCCGGCCAGGAAAGTAGTGGCATTCCATCTGGATCCAGCCAAATGCAGCAAGCCCTTACGCTTAAACCGTTCTCCATTATTGCCGCTGCGTATGGCATCCATGGGACTAAATTTCTTGATTTTCCCCGTGCTAAGATAACTACAAAATACCACAACCAATACCACTAAGACACTGGTACAAAGAGTTCGCCATAATCCCTGCCTTCCTGATGGAATCACAATGGACTGGGTTACCTGTGCCAGTAACAAATTGCTAAAAGGGATACTAATCACAAATCCAGGTACCGCCCCACAGACTGCAATCAGAAAATATTTCACCAGATATAGTTTCCGAATCCCTGCATCCCGAATACCAATGGCTTTCATAATACCAATCTCCTGATAATCTTCATTCACTGTAAAGATAATCATAAAACGAAGCATAACCAGAGAAATGATAACCAGACACAAACTAACTAATAGTAGCACGGCAGCAATAACCATATCCATAATATAGGTTTTCTGAATCAGAGACTGATCTCCGGCAAATATCGACATAAGACCGGTATTATCAAATTCCTCCTTAAAACTTGTAACATTATCACAGCGAATGGAATAAATTTTACCGGAAGGAAAATCCGATCTGTCTGCCATTTCCCGATAATCTTCTTCACTGACAATAAAACGCTGCATCCCCATCGTATCCGATCCCAGAAACACATCCTTGCAATATCCCTGAATGGTAAAAGTTTTACGATATCCATTCCCTGCATGAATACTGATCCGGTCTCCTGCCTGCAGATCATTCTCCTCCAATATTTTTCTGTTTAAATAGATGGTTCCAGATTCCATCTGGGTAATTTCCCGATTTTTTTCATCAAAGAATTTCTGTTGTCGAATCTTGTAACTACTTATCATATTGGAGGAAGGGGATTCAAACTCTTTTCCGGAATCCGGCTCAAAATGATAATTTGCCAGATACAAATTTTCATCCACGTCATAATCCTTCACATCCTCCTGCTGATCCAGAAATTCTTCCATATTTTGTTCATTCTGGGAAGAACCATCCGTTCCACCACCCATGGTTACAATGAGGAAATCCTGAACGCCACTGATCTCCATAAAATAATTAACACCATTCATGACCACCGATAAATTATTCAGACTGGTGGCAATAAAGGTCGTTGCCAAAAAGATAAACAGCAACAGAATAAAATTCATGGACTTCTTTCGTTTCAGATCTTTTTTCAGTATTTTGGAATACATATTTTATGTCCCCTTTCCCGGTCTGACTGGTACAGCCTGGTCCTATTTCACAGAGGAATCTGCATACTGTCAAACTCAATTCTGTTGCTATATTAGCATAGGAAATATTAAAAAATCATTAAATGATTTATATCCGCCAAAAATATCTATACCCTCCACTGCAAACCATGGGGTAATCATGATACGACATTAATTTGTAGTATATAACAGGAAGAACCCCACAGTAAACCGTGGGGTTCTTCTTGATTCACAAAAGTGATACATCAACAAAAACGCTTTAGCGTTTTTGCAGCGTAAGCCGCTAGGCTTACTCTTATTTACTCAAATCACAGTCACGGATCGCCGCCCTGACTGCCAAAATCCGGGATGGACTTACCGATAACTCATCCACTCCCATACGCAGGAAAGTTTCCGTCAAAGTGGTATCTGCACCTAATTCTCCGCAGATTCCTACCCAGGCACCACCTTTATGCCCGTTTTCCACGGTCATCTGAATTGCCCGCAATACAGCAGGATGATGTGCATCATAGAAAGAATCCAGTCTTGGGTTCTGACGGTCAATTGCCAAAGTGTACTGTGTCAGATCGTTGGTTCCGATAGAGAAGAAATCCACTTCTTTTCCCAGTTCCTCCGTCATCCATACAGCGGCTGGTGTCTCGATCATTACACCTAATTCCACCTCGCCGTATTCAATGCCCTGCGCATCTAACTCCTGTTTCACTTCTTCCACAATCTTCTTGATCCGCTTTACCTCGTCAACAGAAATAATCATCGGGAACATAATTGCTATATTTCCATAGTAGCTTGCCCGGTAGAGCGCACGAAGCTGTGTCTTGAAAATGTCCGGCTGCTCTAAGCAGATTCGTATCGCACGATATCCCATAGCCGGATTGTCCTCATGTGCCAGATTGAAATAATCCACCTGCTTATCTGCACCAATATCCAGTGTCCGGATAATAACCTTTTTCCCTGCCATGGTCTGGGCTACAGAACGATAGGCATTAAACTGATCTTCTTCCGTTGGGAACGTATCCGACTCCAGATACAGAAATTCTGAACGGAACAAACCGATACCCCCTGCATCATTCTGCAACACAGAAGGAACATCGCCCACGCCGCCAATATTGGCATAGAGCTTGATTTCCTTTCCGTCTTTGGTTATGTTTGGCTGACCTTTCAGTTCCTGCAGCAGCCGCGCCTTTTCCTGCTCTTCTTCCTGTTTCTTCTGATACTTTGCAATGGTTTCCTCATCCGGATCCACATACAGAATTCCCTCAAATCCATCCACAATACCATAATGCCCATCAATATCCTCGCTGTAATCCACACCAATCAGCGCCGGAATATTCATGGTTCTTGCCAGGATGGCCGTATGGGAATTGGTAGAGCCATAACGGGTCACAAAGGATAACAGCAAAGACTTATCCAACTGCACAGTTTCCGATGGTGCCAGATCTTCTGCTACTAAAATAACCGGCTCGTTGCTATCTAACTCTGCATCCTCGATTCCCTGCAACACAGAAATAATACGGTTGCTGATATCCTTCACATCTGCTGCCCGGGCTTTCAGATAGTCATCATCCATAGCAGCAAACATTTCAGAGAAATTATCTCCTGTCATTGCCACAGCATACTCTGCATTGACACTTTCGTTCTGAATCATATTGGTAATAGACTCCTGATAATCCAGATCATCTAACATCATCTGATGTACCTCAAAAATCGCTGCATTGGATTCGCCCACTTCCCCTAGAGCCTTATCATAAAGCTTTGCCAACTGCGCTTTTGATTTCTCTGTAGCATCCTGATAACGTTTAACCTCTGCATCCGTATCGGAAACCTTTGTCCTCTTAACGACTTGGTCATTTTTTTTGTAGATGGAGAGACGGCCCATTGCCACCCCTCCAAACACAGATTTTCCTTCCATCTTCATAGCTTATAAATTCTCCTTAAAGAATGTCTCTAATTCAGCAGCTGCCTTATCCTCGTCTTCTCCATCACATTTGATGGTAACATCCATGCCACATTTTGCACCCAGGGACATAATTCCCATGATAGCCTTAGCATTGACTTCCTTGCCATCTTTACCAATCTTGACATCGCAAGCATATTCCTTTGCCTGTTTTACCAGTATTCCCGCTGGTCTTGCATGAATTCCCTCCGGATCCGTAATTGTGTAAGTAAACTCCTTCATAATAAATAACCTCCATTTCTACACATTAATAGTTTTGTTTGCAGTTTCTTACAAGTAATTTTTTCCAAACTGCCCTAACAGATCATGAATCGCTTCTTTCGTTGCCATCCCATCTGAAAAGGCAGATGCAGAACCTGTACATACGCCCATATAAAAGGCCTGTTCATAATCCTGGGATGCCTGATAGCCTGCAATAAAGCCTGCCACCATGGAATCCCCTGCCCCCACGGAATTTTTTACCTTTCCCTTAGGAGCCTCAGACTGATATACCGTACCATCTTCAGCTAAGAGGACTGCTCCCTCCCCTGCCATAGAGATCATCACATTACGTGCGCCTTCTTCCTGCAGTTTACGGGCATACGGTATTACCTCATC
>CAMWKN010000050.1 GCA_947174825.1 uncultured Clostridium sp. | reverse complement strand
ACATTTTACTACACCAACTGCTGCAATTTATGCTTGATTCTCTGCAGGGCATTATCAATTGCCTTCGGTGTTTTTTCCATTCTTACTGCAATTTCCTGATACGGAATTCCCTGTAAATACAAAGCTAATACTTTCTGTTCAAATTCGCTTAACCTACTATATAATCTTCGCTGTATATTTCGGGCATTTTCCTGATCAATAATGATTTCTTCCGGATTTTGTCTAGCCGCTTCCAGAGACTGATCCAACAGAAAAGTATGATCTGACTCACTTCCCTCCGGACCAATCTGGGAATATATTGAGATATAGGAATTCAGCGGAATATTTTTCTGGCGATTGGACTTTTTGATCGCCGAATACATCTGACGGTTAATACAATGTGTAGCAAATGTTTCAAAGGAAGCACCACTTGTTCCGTCATATCCGTTAATCGCTTTGAATAAACCAATCATCCCCTCCTGGATCAGATCATCCTTATCACCATCAATTAAGAACAGAGGACGAGACAAAATACGAACCAGGCTTTTATAATGTTCCAACATATATGCCATTGCTTCGTCCATTCCCTGCTGCGCCAGAGTAATGATTTGATTTTCTTCCATTTTTTCAAAATCATTGTTATTCATATTATCCTCCGGATATAGAATCGGTCTAATACTTTTTGATGAAACGCTGACGGACAATCTCATAAGACAAGACTCCCATAGCTACAGAGGCATTAAGAGAATCTATGTCGCCGTACATTGGGATTGCTGCGGCAAAATCGCATTTTTCTCTGACCAGACGGCTCACCCCGCTTCCCTCATTGCCAATAACCACACCTATGGCTCCGGTCAGATCCAACTGATACATAGTTTCACCATTCATATCACCACAGACAAACCACATCCCTTGTTTTTTTAACTCTTCCATGGTTTTAACCAAATTAGTGACCTTGGCTACAGGAGTATAATTGATCGCGCCTGCCGATGCTTTTGCTACAGTGGCGGTCAAACCAACCGCACGACGTTTGGGAATAATAACACCATGCGCCCCTACCTGATTTGCTGTTCGGATAATAGAACCTAAATTATGCGGATCTTCAATGTTATCCAGCAAAATCAAAAATGGCGGTTCTCCCCGCTCCGCTGCTCTCTTAAGCATTTCATCCACTGTTCCATACTCATATGCCGCTGCATAAGCAATGACACCTTGATGCTTACCAGTCTCCGACATCTGGTCTAAACGCTCTTTAGATACATAGTTAATGATTGTGTCCCGTTTTTTAGCTTCTCGCAAAATCGTCTGTATTGGTCCATCCTTACAACCATCTAATAGAAATAGCTTATCTATTGTTTTACCGGAACGAAATGCTTCTATCACAGCATTCCTGCCCTCAATCGTCAATTCTTCGTATCTCATAACTTTAATCCTTTCTGGGATATCGCTAATGTAGGATCAACTACTTTTTATATTGCATAAAATTCAATGTTTATGTGGCATTTGCCCTGTTTTCTGCAGCCCTAGTTTGACTAATTCCATCGCCCGATCCATTCGATGACTTAGATATAGATATCCAATTAACGCCTCGAATCCTGTTGCAACACGGTAATCCACAATGGAAGCATTTTTTGCCGAAGTGGCAGACTTAGTATTACGACCGTGCTTGTATATTGCCAGCTCCTGCTCGTCCAACTCCGCCTCGATGGCATGCATTAATTTCGCTTGGGATGCTGCCTTGACAATTCCACTAGTAATACGATGGAAATCTTTGACTTTGCCATTTCCCAAATCAATTACAATAGTGCGGATCATAAGGTCATACACCCCGTCTCCTATGTACGCCAGTGCCAATGCAGAATACTGCTCCGGCTGCAGCGATGTTTTTCCAAAATTTTCTTGTATCTGGCTAAAAAAATCCTGATTCACTATTTTCTCCTATTTTGCTGTTCTAAGATGCAAAAATAACCCTCGCACAATACGAAGGTTATTAAAAATTCACATAAGGCGACTGCCGGATTTGAACCGGCGATCAGGGAGTTGCAGTCCCACGCCTTACCACTTGGCTAAGTCGCCGTAATGACTCCAACGGGATTTGAACCCGTGTTACCGCCGTGAAAGGGCGATGTCTTAACCACTTGACCATGGAGCCATGAATTATATATGCCGTCTGGGTCTCAATCACTTGACGACAAATCATATATTAACATATTGCAATACAGATTGCAAGCATTTTTTTCTATTTGTCTGTATTGAATTTTTTGTCACTTTTAATGCCAGCAAAAATAAAATGTATCGCTTCTAGTTGATGTATGCATATACAACCTTTCAGACTGTAGACAAAGTGGAAACTATGTCTAATTTTCTATACTCTTTTTTGCCGTTCTTCTTTCTGATACCATGTTTAATTGTCAATTTCCTGTAACATTTGCTTCGGAACCAGATTCCGGAAGACTATTATCATACAATAAATAACATTGACCGTCATCAATTCCATACAATTTGCCATTAAGTACATATATTCCTTCGTGATACACTGTTTGTGTTATTTGTTTTCGCTCATTTGTAATGAGATCAATCTGCCAAACCCCAGTTTCCTGTGCATCATACAAATAATACGGTCCTGCTATTGCTGTCTTAGTAGTGCTACACATTGTCCCGTGAACAAACATATAATTTTCAATACACTGGACATCCAGTTGCAGATAATAACGGTCTTTCGGAGTATCACACATATTAAAATATTCCTGCCACTGCTTCGTTCTTAAATTATATCCTGCAAGATATCCACCAATACCACCCCCTTCAAAAACAATATTACCTTCCCAACAAAAGATAGGATCAGCAGGATGGCATCCATCTTCACTATCTTCTTCATTGACAAACAACAGCTGAGGTTCTCCTTCCTCCTGATAAAGATAAAACCTATCTCCGTTATCATTGTCTACGTTCTCATCGTAGCGATAAAAAATCATTTCATCCCCACAATAAAAGAAACCTGCAATATTTTTTAGTATTTTCTTCTTCTTTTTACCATCCAGGGAGCGGCATATTAAATCCATATCGTTTAGGTTGTCACTATCATTCATTTTACAATAATATATTTTATCGTTAATTATTTGATAGTCATTAAGTATAGAAGAGATAGCAAGTAAAACTTTTTCTTTTTTGGTAGAATAATTATATTCCACCAAACCCGACTCTTGATTGAGATATAACTTCCCATCAACTATTTGATAATAGTTGTCTCGGTTCAACTTTTTCTCATCTGAGGTATTTAATGTATGATTTTCATCCCTTTTTAACAATCGTTCTAACACTTCATAGCTATTCGGGGTATAGATCGTCTGTATTACATCTATTACACCAACTAAAACAATGCTCAAAAATAGAAAAACAAAAAATTTCTTTATTAAATTTTTATAGTTCATAATTTTTATCACCCCTCCGATGAAAAAAAGACATAATCAAAACATGAATTCAAATAGGTAGACAATGCAAAGGACATTGTTTTATCACCATTTCTCAATCTCGGATCATCCACTGAAAAAGGATTAGCACACCATGCTCAATCACCATCAAAAAAGCACTGTTTTCATAAGAAGTAAAAAGTTCCTGTGTCACAGTCGTTTTACCCACGCAAGGAGATCCTGCTATGATTATCAATTTTTGCTTTGGCATCTATATTCCTCCATATCAGTCATTTGGAATTCTGTAGCAATGCATCTGATTATATCACTTTTAAATAGCCCTAACAATTATATTTTTACCATATTTTCTTTACGATTATGGTATCTGTCCCCCAATAAAATTCCCTTTCTTCTTTTTCATCCCCATTTCCAACATAAGATTCATTTTTTTGTACAAGCAATAAATTGTCTCTCACTGTTACTCCAATTGCACCATCATAATCCAAAATCTTCTCTTCTTTGCTCATAGTCTGGTCGATATAATATACCCCATCCTCTTTATGAATAAGTACATAATTCCCATCGTCATAGATTAATTCTACATCTTCATACCTGTTTATTTTCTCTAATGTGTTCGTATTTTCATTATAGAAAAATGAAAAACTGTAATCAATGCAGTTTGTATCCATCTGGGAAAGGAATCCTGATCCACCTGTATATACATTACAAACTCCATACATAATGCCATCCACTTCACTGGCAAACGTGATCCAGTTCCTTTCCCTTTTTTTCATCATGGCATATAATTCTTCTAAATATTTTGAACCAATCGCCCTCTCTGGAGGAGTAGCCAATTCCCCATTCATATACTCTGTAAAATATAACTGCTGAATTTCCTGCAGGTATTTATCATCACTGTAATATGGTTTTTTATGTATTACACCATCTGCCGGATATCGATAAAATGTTTTGGACGCAATCTGCATCGTATCACCTTCCATTTCATTCCAATCTGAATTTTCATCTGGAAAATCCGCCAGAAAATTTTTTTCACTTAAATAATGTGTCGCTTCTATATGCCCCATCTTTCGGTCAAAATTCTGAATTTCATAACCGAGCCCCCAATACACATATATCATTCCATCTGAAACAAAGATTGTCTGAAAAGGAACTTCCAGTTCCTTAAACAGTACCCCATCTACAGTATATATTTTAAGAAAACATGGTTCTGTTTCCTTTGCTCCCGAAGAGTCGTCTCTCATGAGAATGTAAAAATATTTTTTCCCTGCTGACACTGCTAAAACCTGCTGCCAATCAGGAATGTCATCTGTTATAATATTCTCTGTGACAATATCGTAGAAACAGACATATAAATTCGTGTCGTATGCTATTGTATTACCAATACAGGCAAGATCCTCAGTATTAGCCACCCCATCAATCCTACTGCTCCATTTTCCCGTGCTATCGTATAAACTACTATCATTCGTCTGCCTTGAACACCCACAAAACAATAACAGCACAACACATGCAAATATACCACATATCTTCATAATGATTCCCTCTCTGGTAAAATCAACGCAAAAATATCCGCACCATATTCAACATCTAAAGTAAAATCTTCCTTTAATACATATTCTTTATCACCAATTTTGAAGATACTGCCAGGTTCAAAGTCAGTTAAAAGATTATAACTACTATTTGTCAAGCTTGCATATCGAATATCGTATGATTTTTGGGTTTCAATCATTCTGGACGTAGTATTCGATGAATAATAGAATGTTTTCACACTATCTGACATTTTTACCGTAAAGAATCCATGCTCAATACCAGCTTCTTCCATAAAAGCTTTTGCTTCGCTTCTATTAAAAAATAATCCTGGTATGTCTGGACCAGTATTTACCATGACACCATTCCAAAATTTGAGATAATCCTGGCATTGTTTGTCATAATAGGCGGAATCATTTCCCCTCAGATATTCCGTATAAATTTCTCCAATTCCATTTCCAATCATTGAGCCAACTTGCAGCGGATATTCTTTTCCATCTTTCGCCCTATATTTAAAATATTCATGCGAACCGAAATTGAGATAATTATCCTGCGCTTTAACCTCCTGTAGAGACTTTATTTCAACAGCCGGAATCGCTTCTTTCTTAAACGCTACATTATCATAAATGTAATAATCGCCCTGTGTATAATATCCATGTCCATAATTCAGGCAATTCAATTCATCACGAATCCTTTTCGGTATATACCCGTCCATATAATGTATGGTAATATCCATTTTGGAATAAACACCAGAAGGAATCCCTTGATCATTATTCTTTCTACTGACCGGTAAATCAAACGCCATCTTTTTTCTATTTCCATTGTTTTCTAATATTTCTCTGCAAATCGTATCTAATCTGTTCTTTACCATTGTGGTATCCAAAGATTTTATACCATGCATATTAACATTCATAAATATTCCCCCTCTAAGAAATTTTCAACTAAATAAAACTTTCTCGTCACTCTTTTCCGTCATATCCTCTTGATACACAAACTGCTTATGATATTTCCTCACCTCCTTCAAAGACGGTTTTCCAAATAAAGCATCCTCAATATCTCTTTCTTCAATATATTTCAATAAATAGTTTTTTTGGAATATTAGGAATGCTTCTCTATATTCTTCTATCTTTTTGGAAGAATTCCTATTTAGAAATTTTTCAAAAAGAGGGCCATCATTTGTACACATCTGCGAAAAAACAAGTTTTCCCTTCTTATTATAGTGAATATCAAGAGCTGTATAGAAGTATCCATTGGGACTAACTTGATCCCCCATTCTTGCAAAGGATACCCCCCAATAAGAATAATCTTTGGTCAAGGTCTTGATAATAGCAGTAATATCCCTATTATCTTCTTCTGATGCGTGAAACCTTTCCAATAATTCTTCATTTAGCATAATACTCGGAGTTCCTAAATAGCTAAAAGAACCCGTTTTGCAAATACCCTCATATCCATCGAGATAACCGCTGCCATCGCCAACTACCACAAAAGAAACACCCGGGAACATTTCACAAATTTCTTTAAAATTACTGATTTTATTTGGTTCGGAATGCCCTTTATTCCCTGAAACGGAAAAATCTAATCCCTCTTCTGCCTTTTTCACAGAATAAAAACTATTAAAACCATCCATAGTGTGATTTGAATCAATTACCATACTCTCTTTCTCCTTTCGATATTCTCTATAAACACTATCGACAATCTGGAGAGAAATATCCACCCTTATAGCATAATTAAGAATTTTTTTGCAGTCATTCGTAATTTAAACCTTTTTACAATATATATATAATCATAAAAAACCGTATTACCAATCATAAACCGGAGGATCATCATCTTCTGGTACATCTGTTAAATATCTTATCTCAGGTTTATCCCTGTATATGGTCCAATCATGTCCCTCTATATCCTTTTTATTTATTATTTCCAGATATAAAATTCCCAATTTATCTTCCTGTTCTTCACTGACACAGTCCGTCGCTGTGATTATATATTCTCCCTTACTTGTCTTTACTTTGATACGCACCCAATTACGGGTATATGTTTCATTGTATCCATTATAGGAATAGCCAAATGTAGTATATACTTTTGTAGATACCACTTCTCCTTTCATAAAATCGAGCCATTCTTCCATTTTCCCATCCATATCTTTTATCTCATTTTTGGCATAATCGGAAAACAATTCTTTGATAGCTGATGCATCTCTTTCCTTTAATGCCCGGGCAATTATTTCTCCTTTTTTCTGCGTTTCCTCACCAGATTGTATTTTCTTTGTATCGTAAAAACACATCATCCCAGGCACTGCCCCTCCAGGACCTGCATTCCATGCATCAGAGTCATCCGTCTTCACACTCTTTATCTCGAGATAATACAGCCCTATTTTAGAATCTTCTTCCGACTCAGCTAAATCACTAAACTGTATTTCATATTTATCCCGATCTGTCTTTATCTCAACAAGTATTGATACACTTCTATACATATCCTCTCCACTACTTGAAGATCCTCCCATGACCCCTGATTCTACAGATTGGATATCCCCATCCATGAAGTGAATCAGTTCTTCTACCTTTCCATCAAAATCCTTGATATGGTTTTTGGCATATGTAGAAAACATCCCTTCAATGGTAGCAACATCTTTTTCCTGTATTGCTTTTACTAATATCTCACCTTTTTTCTCTGCCTCTACCTCATATGGATAACCCGAATCATAAAACATCATACAGGACTGCATGGGCAGAGACAAGAGCATACAAAGTAAACAGATACCTATTTTTTTTATTCTCTTCATAATTGTTTCCCTTCATCTCCTATTTCCAACTAAAAGTTGCTATACTGCCTTTCCCTTTTTTCTTGCGGCTTTGCCATATTCTGAAATCACTCTTTTTTCCTTCATATTTTGATTCTTTTTCAAAGAATACCATATCAGTAATACCTCTATGCCTCTTTATGCATTTATCTGTATAATATTATATGCTGTATAGTATCATTTTTACATACTATACAGCATATAATAT
>CAMWKN010000049.1 GCA_947174825.1 uncultured Clostridium sp. | reverse complement strand
ATACATTTTCCTGTGCCATTACATTGCCCAGTTCTTCACCATTGGTTACCACGCGACCCTTGCCCCTTTTAATCTTATCGCCGGATTTCAGTCCTGCCTTATCAAAAGGTCGATCTTTGGATATCTCTTCAATCTTGGTACTACTGGTTGCCTGGGCACCATAAGTAAAACCAAAGAGATAAGTGGTATAGTGGGGATCAATCATAAAAGTTTTGCGTTCCCCGTCTCGTTCCACCACTACTTCCACATCCTTACCTGTCAGTGGATGCAAAAGAAAATGGGTATCAATCTCCCTGCCGATAGTAATTTTTTTGCCATTCACTTCTTTAATAATGTCACCCTCCTGGATTCCTGCTGTCTGGGCCGGCTGGTGCTCATATACTGCTCTTACCAGAGGAATATCAACTCCGTTATGGGCAATAATAATAACGGAAAAAACAAAGGCAAGAATGAAGTTAAAAAATGGTCCAGCAAAAATAATGGAAAATCTCGCCCAGACTCCCTTGGTATTAAAGGAATCCTCAGCGTCATTGTCCTCATCCTCTCCTATCATGGCACAAGAACCTCCCAGAGGAAATAGCTTCCAGGAATACTTAGTAACATCCTTCCAATCCTCCATGCTGTCAAATTTACTCTGTGAACACAGAAAGCGGCACCGCATTCCCTGGGCTGTCTTAGCCACGGTAACAATACGAGGTCCCATGCCCACAGAAAATTCCGGCACTCCTACTCCATGTTTTTTTGCCAGCAAAAAATGTCCAAACTCATGAATTACCACAATTACAGTAAAAATCAATAAAGCGGCAATAATACTACCCAAAGTCATATCCAAACCTCCTGCATTTTTCCAGAGTTACGAAAGTAACTCTTGTTGATATAGTTTTCCTTGTGCAAGATGGCTTTCCTGCATTAGGAAAACTTCAACTCTTATACACTTTCAATCTGACGGTACACATCCTGCTCCACCGCCAAAATATCCTCCAAAGAAGGATCTGCTATATTATGATGCATCTGCATACATTTCTCTATAATATCAGTAATCTCCAGATATCCAATCTGACGATTCAGAAATAATGAAACCGCCTTTTCATTGGCTGCATTCAATACAGTTGGCATACTGCCACCTATTCTGCCTGCTTCATATGCCAGAGACAATCCCCGAAAAGTCTCCAGATCCGGTTTCTCAAACTGAATGCTTCCCAGTTTCCAGAAATCCAAGCGTTCCCCCGCCAGATAACGTCTCTCTGGATAGCACAGTGCATACTGGATTGGCAATTTCATATCCGGCGTTCCTAATTGTGCCAGTACAGCGCCATCCGCAAATTCCACCATGGAATGAATCACGCTCTGAGGCTGCACCACTACCTGAATCTGATCCACATCTACATGAAACAGCCACTTGGCTTCAATAACCTCCAAGCCCTTATTTACCATGGTAGAAGAATCAATGGTAATTTTACGCCCCATCTCCCAATTAGGATGTTTGAGTGCATCCTCCACCTGGATCTGAGTCAATTCCTCTCTGGTTCTCCCCCGGAAAGGGCCACCGGAAGCGGTCAACAGTATCTTTGCCACTTCCCGGTCTGACTCATCATGCAGACATTGGAAAATGGCAGAATGCTCACTGTCTACCGGCAGCAACTGTACCCCATGTTTCTGTACCAGCGGCATAATGATATGTCCTGCTGTTACCAGCGTTTCTTTATTGGCAAAGGCAATATCTTTCCCTGCCTGTATTGCCTCTATCACCGGTCTGATTCCAATCATGCCCACCACAGCTGCCACCACAATCTGTGCCGAAGAAACTGTAGCGCAGGCAATCAATCCATCCATTCCCGTCAGAATCGTTACCTTTTCTCCTGCCATACGCCGCTCCAACTCATGCGCCCGCTCTGGCTGGTATACACAGACAAGTTCCGGATGAAACTCCCTGATCTGCTGCTCCAGCAAGTCAATATTGGAAGCCGCCGCCAGAGAAACCACCTGCATATCCTCATTCGCACGGACCACCTCTAATGTCTGTGTTCCGATAGATCCTGTGGATCCTAGAACAGCAATCTGTTTCATACCAATCCTCCATACTGCTCATTGCAGTTCTATCTTAATTATCAAATGTAACTTTGTGTAATTTCTATTAAATAATATACGATGGGTGCCGTGAAAATAATACTGTCAAAGCGATCCAGTATTCCACCATGACCCGGTATTAGATGCCCATAATCCTTAATGTCATGATCCCTCTTGATAGCAGAAGCTGCCAAATCTCCGATCTGGGAAATTACAGAAGAAACTGCACCAATCACAGCGAATGCCAGGCACATATTCTGTGACCTGCGTAAAGCGACTCCATAAATCAAGCCAATCAGTGCCGCTCCAATCACGCCACCGACACATCCCTCTATGGTCTTATTGGGACTGAGTTTTGACGGCATCTTATGCTTACCGATCAGTTTCCCCACACAATATGCACAGGTATCCGAACCCCATGCCCCCACAAAAATCAACCATACCAGGTAGATACCATGCTCTAACATGCGAACCTGATAAACGAAGGACAACATGGTCGTCACATAAATCAAGCCAAAAACTAACATAATGATCTGCTCTGAACGAAAGCGGGGAAAGGTAATGACATAGCATGCCATAAATAACATCACGGCAATAATCAAAACTGGCAGATAATGCTCATGCGCCTCTGCCCGCAGCACCAAATCCAAACTGACAGATGCAACATAGGCAATCCCTGCCGGCACGGTGCGTTCCATCCCTACCGTCCGATATAATTCAAATAAACCGATCAGTGATATCACGGTAATTGCCCAGAATAAAATATCTCCACCAGTGACCATCAGGGCAATTGCCACGATCATCAAAACAATTCCGCTGGCTAATCTGGTCCAAAACATAAGAATCCTCCTTATACACCACCAAAACGACGATCTCTCTGCCGATAAAACTCCACAGCTTTTTCCAATTCTGCCTGGTCAAAATCCGGCCACAATACATCCGTAAAATAAAATTCCGTATAAGCCATCTGCCATAACAAATAGTTAGAAAGCCTCTGCTCTCCACTAGTACGGATCATCAAATCCGGATCTGGAATTCCTTTGGTGTCCAGATAGTCAGACAGTGTTTGCTCCGTAATATCTTCCGGCTCCAACTGCCCGGAACGAACTGCCTGCCCCATTTTCTGAATCGCCCGGATCATCTCATCCCGACTGCCATAATTCAGGGCAACCTGAAAATGCAAACCTGTATTCTGTGCTGAGACCTCTTCCAATTCCCGAATTTGTTCCTGTAAATCCTCTGCCAGCCTGGTAATATCACCAATCACACGAACCTGCATATTATTTTTTTTGCTGGTTTTAATGCAGTCTTTGAGATAACTGTATAACAGTTTCATCAAAGCATCCACCTCATCCTGGGGTCTGGACCAGTTCTCTGTAGAAAAGGCATACATGGTCACATATTCAATCCCCATATTCCATGCAGCGGAACAAATCTTTTCTACATTCTTGCTGCCTGCCGCATGACCTGCATTTCTGGGCAAAAAACGTTTCTTTGCCCAGCGTCCATTGCCATCCAGAATAATCGCCACATGGCGCGGCACTGGTTTCAACTCATCTGTCATAATGTACCTCATTTCTATGCACACAAATTAGTACAGCGAATAATAAGGGATTACCATTGCACCTGCCAATCCCTTACCATTCGCTGTATGAATCATTTACACTGTCATAATTTCTTTTGACTTTGCTTCTACCATCTGATCAATTTTGCCAACATATTCATCCGTTAGTTTCTGGATATCAGCCTCTGCATCCTTCTGCTCGTCCTCTGAAATTTCATTAGCCTTTTGCTGCTTCTTGGCAGCATCATTGGCATCCCGACGAATATTTCGAATCGCAACCTTGGCATCCTCACCCTTTTTCTTGACATCCTTAACCAATTCTTTACGACGATCCTCCGTCAATTCCGGAAAAACCAAGCGAACTGCTTTTCCATCATTATTCGGTGTCAAACCTAAATCAGAAGTTAAAATCGCTTTTTCAATTTCCTTGATCATACTGGCTTCCCAAGGTTGAATCACCAGGGTACGCGCCTCTGATACGGAAATATTGGCTACGGATTGTAAATTAGTGGGCTGACCATAATAATCCACCGTAATCTTATCCAGAATATGCGGATTGGCACGACCTGCACGAATCGTAGCATACTCATTGGACAAATTCTCAACGGATTTGGTCATTTTCTCCTTATATTGGTCTAGTTCTATACTCATATTGCTCCTCCACGCCACATCTCGCAGCTTATCTAATATCGAAAATATTGTCTCATAAAATCTTCTGACTGACTGCTTCTGTCCTTTTTTCCTCTAATATCTTTACCAGCACGATAAATGCCATGCCTCTTAACATCAGACCATTCACCGCACTATTGTTCCATGGGTAATCCCTTTGGCTGTATTGACAATACTATCCGGTTCATTCAGCCCAAAAATCATCATTGGCATATGGTTCTCTGCACAGAGTACCGCTGCCGCCAAGTCAATCACTCCCAGACGTTTATCCACCACTTCTTCAATAGATATTTCATCAAACTTGCGGGCATCTGGATTGACAGCCGGATCGGAATCATACACTCCATCAATGGATTTCCCGGATAAGATCACATCTGCCTCAATCTCAATAGCACGAAGCACAGTAGCAGTATCTGTAGAGAAATACGGATGTCCGGTTCCCCCGGCAAAAAACAGTACTTCTCCCCGCTCCAGACCGGCTACCGCCTGATCCTTGGAAAACAGTTCGGTAAAAGCTCCACAGGCAAACGGGGTCATAACTCTGGTGGTCATTCCTGCTGCCCGGAAGATCTCCGATACATAGAGACAGTTCATAACCGTTGCCAACATCCCAATCTGGTCTGCCTTAGTCCGGTCAATGTTCTCGCTGGTTCTGCCTCGCCAGAAATTACCGCCTCCGGTTACAATGGCTACCTGAATACCATCCTGTACCAAAGTTTTTACCTGTTTTGCCACCTGCATACAGGTATCTTCGTCAAAACCGGTTTTATTAGGCCCTGCCAATGCTTCTCCGCTTAGCTTTAATAACACTCTTTTATAGTTTGCCATGCTCATCCTCCATGCCTAACTACTATTTCTTTTCCGCAAAGACGTCATCAATGTCACGGTCAGAGTAACTCAGTACACAGCGTCCGTCCATAATAGCGCCTTCATTAATCTGAATGGATTTTGCATTAATATCTCCCTTGATCACTGCAGTAGATTCCAAAACTACACGACCACTGATATCAATACTGCCCTTGACAGCGCCAGATACGGTAGCAGAATCGCCATTTACATCACCGATCACAACGGTCTTTGAACTGATTGAAACATTCCCTTTACTATTCAGGGAACCCTCTAAACGTGGTGTATCTACAGAAATATCGGAAGCAACTACACTACCCATAAGGGTACCAACCAAACTAACTTTTCCAAGGGCTTCAATATCACCATTGACCGTTCCCTCAATATCCAGATCACCGTTAGAAGTGATACCACCATTAATGGTTGTACCGCTGCTAATAATGGTCAGAGAACCATCCGAACCATCCTGGGTATCTTCCGGTTCAGACTCAGGCTGTACGGATTTCTCTGCTTTCTTTTTGTCTTTTTTGCTGTCTTTCTTTGTTGATTTCTCGTTATCGTCCGCTTTCTTAGAAGAAGATCCCTTAGCAGACTCTTCAATATCCTCAATCTCACTCAACAGTGCATCCAGATCCTCATCCAGATCATCCGAGTCCTTATTTAATTCCTTCTCCAGATCGGAATCCCCAGAACCATCATCTGCAAAAATCTGACTCAATAAATCCTTATCTACATTTGCATCATCCAATCCATCCATTAATTCATCTTTCACATCATCATCTTTGAAAATTCCCATCGTTTACCTCTTTCATCATAAAATCCCGTATCACCATACGGCAATACTTATACTATAGTGCCAACTGTATGGGATTCTGCCCATACGATTCTGATTATAACACTAAATTCTCTCCCCGTCTATAGTGCAAAAAGCAAAATCGTTTCGGAAAGTGTGTCATAATTGTCAAAATGTCCTGTATCACAGTAACTATTTTTATTTTCATCTAAAAAATGTTATTAGATTATCTATTTTATAATATACCCTTCTCTTTCAAATAACGATACTTGAGTTCCGCAATTTCCCAATCATCCTCATTGTCAATATCCTGTACCTCCAACTCGGACAAAATCATAGGGATTTCTTTCCACTGGGTACGCTCCTTATACAAAATTACGTCCGTTTTATAAGTATAAAACTGGCCACAATCATGGTAGAAGGGTTCCAAATCCTGAGATCTGCTCAAAATATGCTCTGGCCACTTATATTGCAGCCTGCCATCTTGTACCACGTAACATCTCTGTGGAGGAAAAGAATAACGCACCACAGGACAAACACTGTCTGCATCCTTTTGTATCTGAATATCCATTGCCTTCTTTAATTTGTCTGCTGTGACAAATGGTGCCGTCGGATAAATACAGCATACATGATCAAACTCCAACCCTTCCTGCTGATATCGTTGAATCACCTCAATCAATACATCTCTGGTGGTGGCATAATCATCCGATGTTTCCTCACTGCGCATAAAAGGCACCTTTGCACCAGTTTTTCTGGCAATCTGTGCAATTTCCTCATCATCCGTTGATACCATCACTTCATCAAAAACCCCGGATTCCAATGCTGCTTCTATAGAATATACCAAAATTGGCTTTCCACAAAATTCTTTTACATTTTTACGCGGAATTCGTTTACTACCTCCCCGTGCCGTAATTACTGCTAAATTTTTCATTGCAACCTTCCTCTCCTTCTGTTTTCCATTTGGATAAAACATTTTACCTTAAGTGATACCTGGCTGTGGCGTAAGCATTCTATTTAAAAATTACATTATCGACTTTATGTCGACATAAACAAGAAATTCCTTTAGTAATAACTCCCCTATTCCATCCATAGCCAAAACATGTTATACTAATCCCCAAAAACAAAAGCAATTATTATACACATAGTCATCAGCATATGCGCTGATGCAGAAATGAGGAGATTCATGAAATTTGTAATACAACGTGTAGACCAGGCTTCTGTCTCAGTAGACGAAAAAGTCATTGGTTCTATTGGACAAGGATATGTGATTCTGGTAGGCGTTAGCAACACCGATACCAAAGAAATTGCAGACCGCATGCTGAAAAAAACTCTGGGACTGCGTCTCTTTTCGGATGAAAACGGCAAAACCAATTTAAGCCTGAGTCAGGTAGGCGGAGAACTGTTAATCATTTCCCAATTTACACTCTATGCCAATTGCCGCAAAGGAAACCGCCCATCTTTTACAGAAGCCGGAGGTGCAGAACTGGCTGAGGAATTATATCAATACATTCTGGAACAGGCAAAGAAGGAATGTGACCGTGTAGAATCCGGGGAATTCGGTGCCCATATGTCAGTCTCCCTGACCAATAACGGACCCTTTACCATTCTGCTGGATTCGGATCAAATTTTAAAATAACAGATATGAATAGCTTTTCTCTGGTATGATTTTTGCTACATTCATATCTGTTATAAGAAACTAAATCAATTCTTCGCATCACTGACACCAATAATAATCTGGGCATCCGCACCATCTGGCACTTTTCCGGTATGCAGCTCCGCATCCGCAAAGTAATCCAGAAACTCTTCTCCCTGTCCGTCTTTTTTGACGACAATCCGGGTTTTGTCCAGCGTTGGTGAGTAATTGCCGATTTCCTTTACCTCATATCCATGTTCCTTCATGGTATCAGACCATTTTGCAGCGATACCGCTGATATCCGTGGAATTCAAAATAATGATATTTTTCAAAACCGGTGTAGATACACTATCACTTTTACCGGAATCGGATGCTCCTCCCTGCTCTGCCTGGTTATTTCCCTCTAC
>CAMWKN010000048.1 GCA_947174825.1 uncultured Clostridium sp. | reverse complement strand
CAACTGGTCCCTGCATTCCAGCCAGCTCTTCTTATGAAATTTATTCTTCCGTATTCTCCATCAATTGTATCCCCCACTCCTCAATGTATCTATAACTTGATAATTTTAGTATAATATCGTAGTGTTGAAAAATCTATTGATGAAATAATAGAAAGGCTCTCCTTAAAAAAGCATAATTTTCAATACAATTTCTAAATTCTGAGCAAAATCTAAGTTATACCCTTTATTTTTATAAAATAGCACAAAAATCCTTTCTTCCATTTATACAATTTTTCTCTTAAATTCTATTCAAAAAACATCAATACCTTTGATTCTGCGTATTATCTGCATACTCCCGAAACAATTCCAAACAACTGTCCCGGTCACATTCCGTCATCTCTAACAGTTTAGAATCTCCCTGCAAATATTGATAAAACTTATCATCCCGAAAGCCGATTCCATCTGTATCAGAACGGTTACATCCATAATAAACCCGGGAAATATTTGCCCACAAAATCCCACCCAAACACATGGGACAGGGTTCTGCCGTAGTGTAAAGTTCACAGCCTGTCAGATCATGGGTACTCAAGGTTCTGCAGGCATCCCGAATCGCCTCCATCTCTCCATGACAGGTGGGATCCCGACGCAACAGGACACGGTTGTGACCACGCCCGACAATCTGTCCATCCTTGACAACCACACTACCAAATGGTCCACCATCTCCTGCCCGAATACCAGTATAGGCTTCTGTCAATGCTTCTTTCATAAATTCTATCTGCTTCATTCTACTCTTACCTCCCTGTCTAACTCTGATTCATCCGGCTCAGATACAGTTCTCTTCCAGAATCATATCTTGTTTATTATAATCCAGATTATGACTTAATAGTAATATAGCTTAAAAAAGATGCCTCTACAATATATATTTTTTAAATTGCCCTTTGATCCTGAACAAGAAACACATTGCTACTTGACAATATCAAGTAGCTGTTGTATAGTAAATCCATACTACTTGATAATACAAAGTAGTCACAACACGGAACCTGCAGGAAAATCAATATCTATATGCCTGCTGACAAATCTGCTTAGATACATAAAACAATATCAGGAGGTGAAACTATGCGTGACACACAATTAATGAAAGGTATTCTGGAGGGATGTATCCTGGGTATTATCGCCAAAGGGGAGACCTATGGTTATGAAATTCTGGCGCAGCTAACCGCTGTGGGATTTGAAGAACTGGGAGAAGGAACATTATATCCAGTCCTGACAAGACTGAACAAAAAGGAGTATATCTACTGCCGCAAAGCAAAATCACCGCTGGGACCTATCCGCAAATATTATACGATTACCGTACCAGGCAAGGCTTATCTGGAAGAATTCAAACAAAATTATCAGGAGATTACAGCCAGTGCTGACCAAATACTCTTTGGCAATAACCTCACACCCGTGAGAAAGGAGGCGAAACGGGCATGATCGACTATAACGCAATGGCTGAACAACTAACTGGAGAATACCGGACTATTTTCGAGAAAGTGGAACTATATTCCGATATGAATGGCATTCCAGAAGAAATCAAGGCAGATCGATTAATGAATTTACTGGATTTATTAACGACGGCAGAAGCAGATCAAAAACCTGCTATGGAAATTATCGGATCTGATATCCACTCATTTTGTAAAGATTATTTTGCGGATTATGACGTGCGCAGCAAAATCTCAGAGATACCGGAAAGAATATATGATGTGGCAAAGCCCTTATTAGTAATACTGCTTCTGGATATCTTTCTTTTGGAGCATCCAACAAAGAATATCATATATATGAAATCTGACATTCTGCCTATGATCTCTGGGCTTATGGTAGGTATCCTGTTAGCAATACTATTAAAATATCTAGTCGGACCAATCATATATCGTTCCAAAAAAATCCCTGCCATCGTATACTATGTTCTGGTAATAGTACTATTCATTGCCTTCATCGTAATCTCAATGAATATCATTGGAGACAGGAATCTTCAGTTGCCATCCTTTCCATTTCTGATAGCTACTATTTCCTATATTGTGATCTATCTAAGCATTCGATCTATCATTCGCTACCAGAAAACCGGCTCTATCCGCAAACAGAAACTGGTAGATCCAGAGTATGAATTCCATCTGATAAAATCATCAGAAAGCCACTCAAAAGATATGAAAAATGCTACCCAAAAAGGTCTGGTAAAACGCTATCAGCGCATCAACAAAAGACGCTCCCGCCGGAACCAGGCTGCCATGACCACCGAGGAATTCATTGCTAAAATCAGAAAAGAGGACAATATCGGCAACAAAATCTACTTATGGGGACTGGGGATTTTCTATATTGCAATCGTTGCCGGAATGGTAATTGATGAAATTCGTGAATTCGGTATTGGAATCGGTCTCCTAATTCTCCTAGCTGTCGTGTCAGCCATATATATACCATTATTTCTACTCATTCGAAACTGCATACTTGAAGGTGCCAGATACCGGGCTGATATCCTGGCAACATGGGAAGCCCAAGGCATTACCATATTAGAGAAAAAGCAGGATATCGACGGAAAACAATCAGAAATAAGCACAGATAGCAATGAAAAAGCGTAATAGCGGAAAAACGCTGCTCTTGCGTTTTTCCAAGGTTGAAGTGTAATCCTTCTTAGGATGCGTCTTATGCAGCCTTAGAAGGATTTTTCAACCTATTCTCCCCCGTTCTACATTCGGTTCAATAAACCGTTCCTTCGCATAATTCCATAGAGTTTCAGAACCCTCTGCCGTCCGTTCATTACGACGCATAACCTGTTCCAGACGCACACCATGTTCCTGCCAGGACTTCCCTTCTGAAGCGTCGTTCAACATCAACGGCTGGAGATGATCCATGGTGCGGGCAAATTTAGCTTCTCTGGTTTCCTCTGCCTCAAACTCCTCCCAGAGATCACGCATATACCGACCCTGATCCTCTGGCAACATATCAAATAGACGATCCGCCGCCTGTTCCTCCCGCTCTCTTTGGGACTGTTTCCCAGTCTCATCATAGGCATAGGTATCCCCCGCATAAATTTCTACCAGATCATGAATTAACAATAAACTGATCGTTTTAAGCACATCAATCTCTTCATTAGAATATTCGCTGAGCAGTAATGTCATTACTGCCATATGCCACGCATGCTCTGCGTCATTTTCCTTCCGGCTGCCGTCTGCCAGATAGGTCTGTCTGCCAATCTGTTTCTCTTTGTCAATTTCCCGGCAAAAGGCAAACTGTTTCTCTAATCGTTCCCGGTCCATCGTTTTCTCCTTATCATTCTATCATCCTTAAATCCACAACTTTCTTCCATTTTTCATGGAATGCAATCTTTTTATCATTCCTCAACGTATATGAAATCCCCGTTCCTCCGGTTCCACTGATATTTCCTGCCGATCCAGCTTATCAATGATAATATAGGCACTCTGATTAATTAATTTAATTATATCATTAATCTGATCGTAACTACCCTGTGCCTCCATCAACACCGTACCGTCCGGCTCATTCTGAATCCAGCCTGTTACCCCATATCCATCTGCTGCATATTTGGCGCGATAACGAAAACCCACTCCCTGTACACGACCGGAAAAAATAATTCTATGACGTACTTTATCCATGATTCACCTCATTTCTGCGTTTTCTGCCTGGTCAAGTATTTTCTAGTCCATTATACCTTTTTTTCTTAAAAGATCAAGAATATACGAGTGCGAATGCCAGGATTTCCAAATAAAGCAAGATACACAAAAGAACAAAATATAATAATATACATCCTGCCAACTCAATATTAGATCGCTTCACATCTGACAAATCTGTAGGGATGGAAGGGGTTCGCCGTTCAAAATCCTCATTATCCTCAATCAACTGAAAATCCCCTTCCACGCAAAATCCCTTCCATTCATATACAGAACAGTAAGCACTTTTCAGACGAACATTGGGACTATCATGATACGTTTGAGTATATAATCTTTTTATTCGTCCTTTATTATTAATAAACTCAATTACCAAGCGATACCGATCTTGATAACTATAGCGTCCCTCATAATATTTTGCTCGGATAATTTCTGCTTCGTGTTTTGCACCAAAGCGATACAGGATCATTTTCTTAATAGTTGTATAGTAATAATATATGAACAATATTAAATAGCACAGCAAGATCATCCCACAAATAAAGCCGTCTGACGAAGAGATTTCATGGTATTCCTGATAATGCAAATACATATCTTTAATCGCCCAGACATATGCTGCTACTAATGCCAGAAACCAAACAACACCGATGGGCTTTGATAATCCTAAATACTCACTCTGTAACAGATATTTTCGTTTCTTCTTTTTCCTTTTCATATTAATCTCTACCTCTCACACTTTTAATAATTAGTATATCTCATTAACGATTAAATGAAAAGGAAATTCCAGCACGACCCGCTTTGCGTTTCCAGACACCCCGTTGCCACTCACTAATGATTACATCTCAGATCATTTTCTCTTTCTAATTGTAGAGGGCAGCATCTCGGCACCAACAAACAAAAGCAAGCCAAATAAGGTCATGGCAAGCCCTGCCTGTTTTCCCGCTGCATGATATTCCAGACGGATCACATGCTCTCCCTCATCCAATTTGGCGCCCAGGAAAGAGGTATTGACACGCACAAGCTCCTCCCGCTTGCCATCAATAAATAAATCAAAATTTTCATCATAGGGAATACTGGTAATCAAATAGCCTGATTTCGCGCAGGATACCCTGCCTGACAGACAATCTCCCTGGGGACCATGCAAATCTGTCTGCACCGGCTGCTGATACAATTTATGGTTCTGCAAAGCCGCCAGACATCCGGTATAAACCTGCAAATCCTCAATCTCATATTCTCCCCTGCCAAATACAATCTGCAGATCCTGATCTGCCTCATAAGGCAGCATATAATAAAAAACGTCATTATGATTGCCATACTCATAATCCGATATCTTATTTATCTGCTGATTAATACGGATTGAAACATCCTGACGGGGATGCTTATTTATCATCCGGAAGGAAATCGCTAACAGATCCATACCCGGATCCTGTACAGAAATCGGGACAGAACAGGCGACCTCTTTTTTTGCAGAAATCTCATAACTTCCTTCTGCTATGGAATGCAGGGATAATCCCTCCCCATCCTGCTCCGGCAATTCTACTTTCTGTTTTATCATTTTGGCTAAATTAGATAAGTTTGTTCCTGCTTTTATGCCAGAATTTTCCTGTTCTTTTGCCTCCACAACGCTCCGTTGTAATAACAGCGTCTGACATTCCGGAAAAGAGTAATTCTGATATTCGTCCTGAGATATCACCTGATCCGTCACATACCAGATCGGTGCCGCCTGCTCCCTTTTTTCTATAGTGAAGCCCTTTTCCTCCTGATTCACCAGACTATATTTCACCCCCATAAATTGCAAAAAACAAGGATTATTCGTCAGCGCCTGCATCATATTATTGCGAAGTGGTTCATTAATATGAAAAATATTTTTCCGAAAATTGATATAATTCTGATTATAACAGGAGGAATACATAGATGTAATATTCTGTTCTATGTTAAGCAGACGGTTAATATTATTATGGTTCATAGAATTATCGCCATAAAGCTCCATACGATAAAAATCCTGATCCTGCTCCTGAATCTCCTCCATCTGCTGTTTCAGCTGGCGATTATGCTGGGCAGCAAATTCCTTTCCTGATAACATGCGGTTATACGTTGGATGCAGATACATATGAATGCAGAGCAGACATAAAATAGAAGAAATTACTGCAATCTCCGGCCGCTTTTTCTGCCTTGCCACCCAGAAAGAAATTCCACACCCTACCAGCTCCAGCAAAATACACAGATTATATTTTTCTATAGAGGAACCTTTTCCACACCACAAAACCAGCAGAAAAACAAGGATCCATGGCAATGTCAGACGAAAGGATGCTTTTTGCTGGACGCTGCTCTTAATATAACGGGCTGTCTGTAATACCAGTAAAGGAGCAAATGGAATAAATACTTTGGTTTTTTCATACAAACCGCCATTTAACAAAACTCCCACAACCGGCAGTGTAAATACCAGAAACAGACTGACAGGTAATATCCTGTCTGTCCATTTTTTGGCATAAAGAATTCCTGCCAATACTGCAACCACTGCCAACAATGACATGCCAACACCATAAGGTGAATATAGAAGCTTTAGTGGATTAAAATTCATCCATGCTGACGTCACTTGTCCAGAAGAATTCTGAGTTCTGTCATCTCCAACAATAATAACCGCTGTAGGAACCAAAAGGATTCCTGCCAGAAATACTGCGGTCAAAATCTGTCCAATATAACGGACACCCATCAAAAACGCTGCCTTCCCTATCGCTTCTCCCTGTTTATATCCCCTCACGGCCATGCCATGACTAGCAGCAGCAACTAATTCACTACTATTTGTGCTCTTTGCATCATCAGCCTGCTGTGTGGCTAAGTACGCTTTTCTGGCAATGTCCAGCTGTGTCAGATACTCTGCCAACGCATACAAACACAAGGCAAGCATACCACTAATACTGAAATAAAAGCTGGTCAGTATCATTCCCAAAATACCACCAATCAGCAGTCTCCGTTTACCACTTCGCAAATATCGATCCGTGCCAATAAATGCCATACATAGAAAAGGCATATAGTTGACAAACATAATTTGATTATAAAATTGATATATCAATGAAGTCGATAAAGAAAAATAAATTGCCATCACACCAGAAAAGGCAGTGGAATACCGATGGCTCTTTAGCCAATAGTATACTAACAATACCGATGCTACATAAGACAAAATACTGCTTATCATAATATAATAATCCATCGGTATCATTGGCAAAAAATAGGATAATAAAATAACCGGGCTAAAAAGTCCATAATACGAAAGCGCATAAATATTCTGCCCTGCCCCTAGATTCCATGCAAAATCCGGCAGCAAATCATGAGTCTCATAGAAACGCTGTCGGAAATACTCCGGAAAAACACTATGCTGGTTAATCCAGTCTATTCTGGAACCAAAAACACCCAAACGTAATACAAATATCACACAGAATGCCAATGTCAAAATAGCCAGTGACAGATATACCATTCCTTTTGATTTACGCTGATCTTTCTGCATCATTAAAGACTTAATAAACATAATTCTATACCCCTTTTTTAAGTGTAAACAGACTTGGAGCAGACCTCCACAGCAATATACTGTAGAGGTCTACTCACACTTTTATTCCACAGCTGGAAATTCCACAGTGACCTTAAACAGATCACCATCCAATTCTACTTCCAGATTTCCACCCATATTCTGGGTAAAACTACTGGCAATGGCTAACCCCAGACCATGCCCTTCTGTTGTTCTAGATCGATCTCCCCGTACAAACCTTCCTGTAATCTCCTCTGCATCAAAATCCATCTCATAACTTGATATATTTTTCATTTGTAATTGTAATTTCTCTCCTACCCGCTTCACATCCACATAAATCCGTGTATGCTCCAAGGAATATTTGAGAGCATTTTCCAATAAATTCTGCACCACCCGGTACATCTTTTCGTTGTCCCCGGAAAATAGCAACGGCGGATCATCAAAAGTAGTGCGTATCGTCATTCCACTCTCCTGAATGGAATTCTCCATATCACCTAAAATCTGCTCCAATAATTTGCGCATATCCAAAGTCTCCATATGCAGTTCCTCCACTCCACTGGTGGATTTGGACAATTCAAAGAGATTCTGGATCATTTCTTTGAGCAGCTCCTGCTTCTGCGATATGACATCAATATAATCCTTTGCCTCTGGGCTGAGTTCCTCCTGTTTCAGCAGATCAACATAGCCCACCATAGAGGTAAGCGGCGTCTTCAGATCATGAGAAACATTGGTAATCAGATCAATCTTTAAACGCTCTGCCTGTATCTGCTTTCTGGCGCTGTTCTGGACAGCCTCCTCCAATTCCTCCAACTGATGGAAGGGCTCATAAAATATGCTTTTTTCCGATATCCTGTGA
>CAMWKN010000047.1 GCA_947174825.1 uncultured Clostridium sp. | reverse complement strand
ATCATATTCTCCGGTCTGTATGCTATCATACATCTGCCGAAGCATCTCCGGTGGATCTTGCAGATCCACATCCATGATCACAATATAATCTCCGCTAGAATGCTCCAAACCTGCATAAATTCCGGCTTCCTTCCCAAAATTCCGAGAGAATGATACATAATGTACCCGTTCATCTTTCTCATGCAGCTCTTTAACCGTCTGCAATGTATGATCCCTGCTCCCATCGTCAATAAACACGAATTCAAATTGTAATTCCGGAAGTTCAATAAAAATTTTCAGCATTTCCTGATAATAAAGAGGAATCGCTTCCTCCTCATTATAACAGGGTACTATAATGGAACATAA
Source organism: uncultured Clostridium sp. (assembly GCA_947174825.1). Next base: position 7,731 of record CAMWKN010000047.1, on the reverse strand, counting down.
TTTTCTTTCTTCCTGCATTGATATCCCCCTCTTCCCAGTACTTTTTGACCATATTCTGTGTCTTTCCGCCTTCTACTATGTATCTTAATGCCTTGTCTCATGATCTTGTTGACACCCCTGCCAAGATGCTTGCCCATTTCGCTTATCATGACATCATAACATGATATGTCCCCGCAATCATGCCTTCTCAGACTGTCTGTTTATCATTGTAGCACGAAATCTCTGTAATGGGATAAAATATGCTACTGCCCCCAGAACACTAATCACAAATAATAGTATTCCCATCCCAAAACCTGGCGATACATATTGAAATGTGATATCGTGATTCCCTTCTTTCGCATCAATCACCATAAAGGTATCTGCAAATTTTGCTGCCTTTACCTTTTTCCCATCTATTTTCACTGTCCATCCTGTGTCATATGGAATGGAAGTCACAATCTTTTGCTGATTGTCTACATGAATCGTTCCCGATAATTTCCCTCCTGCATGTTTAGTAATGTCCATTCCATTTTCCTGCAGTCCACGCAAAGTCTGCTCTAACAAATCCATATGAAGTTGTCCGATCATCGTATAATTTACTGCAATGGAACCCGAAGGTGCTACATCGACGACTACTTGTTCCCCTGGCTGGAAACTTCCCAAATATAGATCACAGCTGGTTTCTGTGGAAAAATAATTTCCAACCCAGTTTCCATTGACATAGACATCTGCCCATCCGATGCTATCCGATTTCATGTACAGATAAACCGGATTGTCCGAATCAGCCGTAAAAGAATAACTCCAATTCTGCCCCGAATCTTCCATGTTGTATTCATATTCCGTAAAATAATCTTCCTGCGTTCCCGCAATCGCATTCAAGAAAGTATTCTGATTCACAAAAGGATCCCCTGTTTCCAAATCTGGATTGGTATTCCCACAGAAAGCCGCATAGGCAATCGGCAATACATTCTTGTTTTCATAGAGAGACGCTCCGTCCTGCCCCGTAGCAATTGACTGATAATCCGTCGGAACCATGCCGTCATCAATAAGATATTTCACAGAAAACAAACTATCTAAAAGCGAATCAGATCCATAACCGGAATTCCAAAAATGAGACTGGGCAATTCCTAATTTAGGCGTTAGAGAATTAATAAATGCATTAAAAGTAGAAGAATAATGTGTCATTCCATTGTATCCCAAGAGCATCGCATCATTTTTGGAAAATTCATATCCCTGATTAATACGGTAGAATCCTTTATCTTCCTTCGCCTGTTCCACTAATGGCTGTGTTTTATTGATAAAAGTTTCATAATCACTGACGGCACAATACCCAAACTCCGTCTCTAATCCAGCAAACATAGCGCTGCCGTTCGTTTGCAGATCAAAAGCAACTATAATACTTAATATCGCTGCAGTAATAATTACAATATGTTTTTTATAGGCGGCAACACTTTGGATGGAACAAACTCCACACATTCCACGCAGCGCCATATATAACAAAAAGAAACTGCCCACAAAGGCATAGCGATATGGAAACCAGGTTGGATATTGAAATCCATGCCAGGCAATGTCCCATTTTGTAAAATAAAAACTGCAAGCCAGAATAGTAAGAATGACCGCTACCCCCACTTTTTCCCGTATTTTAATTTGTGGCAAAAAGAAGAATACCAATGCCAAAATAATCATTACATATCCACAATAAATTGCAGGAAGACCGGAATTTGTAATACTATCATAGACTCCATTCTTGAATTTACCAAACAATTTCATAAATTCAAAATTAGTTTGAATATCTGGAACGTATGATTCCATCGATAGCTTTCCCTGTACCAGGTCTTTTGCCACTGGCAATATCAGTGGTGCTGAAAGCCCAAACGCCAGCAAAGTACATACTGTAAAACGCAGGGTTTTCATCACATATTCTCGAATATTCTGTCCCTGGACGCGGCACAAAACACGAAAAACCATGTAAATTGCCGTAAAAATCCCTACCATGTAACCTGTATAATAATTACTGATAAAAATGGCTGCCAGAGCTAACATATAATGAAATCCCTTACGACCATCCAGTATCTTCTCCACCCCCAATAAAACTACTGGCAACAGGATGACACCATCCAGCCACATCAGACACATAGCATAGACCATGTTATAGGAAATCAATGCATAACTAATGGCAAAAGGCAACACAAATAATAATTTCCAATTCTTTGGATCTACTGTCTGCGTCTGCACTGTTTTCCGTTTCGTCTTCCCTGCTGGTGGTTTTGGAACAATGATATGTGCTTTCCATACATATACTCCAAATACCGCAAAACTCAGACCAGCCAATCCTATTTTTAAAAGCGTCAATAGGAAGATAGCAAAGGGTAAATTTTTTAATGGAAAGAATATAGTAATAAAGGATAAGGGGCTGGCTACATAATAGGCAAACAATCCCATATAATTTCCGCCCATAGATCTGGACCATGAGAAGAACAGTGAATCATCTCCAGAAACCACATTACGCAAGGAAGCAAAAAATTCCAGGTATTGATCCCTCATATCCATGATAAACAGGGATTTTTCGCCAAAAGGGTAAAATCCACGTCCCTTAAAAATAAACAGCATAACAATCACGGGAATAAAAAAAGACAGACTATATATAAGTATATTTAACAAGTCTTTTTCCCGCTTATCCTTTTTCCTGTTTAGCTCTGTCCGATCCGATTGCTCTGCATCTTTTGCCAATTTGACATTATTAGCAGGTTTTGTATCGTTTCGATTTGTATTCTTTATATGAACGGACTGATTTTTATTGTCTTTTTTATGTGATTTTCTTTTTGACATCTAGGGTCCTCCCGTATAAAATAAAAAGTGCTTACAATTCTGTAACATTGTAGCATAGCTGTATCTGCCCGTCAACGAATCTGAAGCTTAAAACATAAGACAAGCAACTTCCTCTTTACTTGACATCTAAATCGCTTTAACTATAATTAAAACATATATTTACATACAACTGACACTCAAAATTAAAACGATATAACAATAGTATATCTTATATTCTCAACGAGATGATTTATAGGAGCTGAATATTTTGAACGAAATGCTTTCGGTAATTATGCCAATATACAATGAAATGGAAATTTCCATAGGGGTAGAGCGCACAATCCACGTTATGGAAGACGCTGGAATACCCTATGAATTAATTTTAGTGGATGACGGATCAACCAACGACAGTTGGAATCAAATGACAGATCTTGCCAAACAGCACGAAACTATAACCGCCATTGCACTCAGTCGGAACTTCGGTAAAGAAAAGGCGCTGTGTGCCGGACTGGATGAAGCAAATGGAGGCTGTTGTCTTTGCATTGATTCGGACATGCAGCACCCACCAGAAATGATCCCAGAAATGTACCGCCTTTGGAAAACAGAGGACTATGAGGTAGTAGAGGGCGTGAAAAATGCCAGAATTAAAGAAAACCCGATTTATCGTTTCTGTGCAAAAAGCTTTTACTCTTTTTTGAAAAAAATGTCTGGAATTGATTTACAAAATGCGTCTGATTTTCGCTTGCTGGATAGAAAAGCATTAGAGGCATGGCGTGCCATGCCAGAAAAGGAAACCTTTTTCCGTGGAATGTCTTCTTGGATTGGCTTTCGTCGAACCCAGGTATATTTTGATGTTTCTGAAAGAACAATCGGGAAGTCAAAATGGTCTGTTAAAGGTCTGATTGCCCTGGCAATAGATGCCATTACATCCTATTCCTCCATTCCCCTGTACTTTGCCTCTGGTTTTGGCATACTGTTTCTACTATTCTTTTTCATTATGCTGATACAGACAATTTATATGAAGGCAAATGGATATGCACAAAGCGGCTTTACGACTGTAATTATTTTGCAATTAATTATCGGAACCGTTACCATGATCAATATTGGCATTATCGGAATCTACATTAAAAAAATATATGAGGAAACGAAAAACCGTCCTCGCTATATCATCAGACAAATAGTAAAAGGAAGGAAAAATGAAAATGAGCATGACAATAATGAATAATTTCTTTTTATTCCTGTCAATTTCTCTTTGCGTCATCTGTGTATATTTTCTCTTTGCCAAGAAGGAAGAAAAAAAGAAAATACAAAAACAGAAAAGAAAACAAAAAAAAGAAATAATAACGGACAGAATGGATATGCCCGAAAAGACATATCTCATCTTTCTTGCAGCAACTTTGCTGGTTGCGGTAGCTGTGCGTGTCTATCAATTCGGCGCTGTACCAGGCGGATTTAATCAGGATGGCGTTATGGCGGCTGTGGATGCAAAAGCACTTGCTGATTATGGCACAGACCGCTATGGCATGCGTCTCCCTGTACACCTGACCGGATGGGGCTATGGACAGATGAGTTCTCTACTTTCTTATCTGCTTATTCCATTTATTAAATTATTTGGATTTTCCCCTTTGGTGCTACGATTACCACAACTGATAGTCAGCCTGGCTGGTTTGATCGTCCTTTATCTATTTATTCGGGATGTGTTTGGCAAAAATCCGGCACTCATTGTATTGATGTTTGCATCAATAAATCCATGGCATATTTTGCAGAGCAGATGGATTTTAGACTGTAACCTCTATCCACATTTTTTTGTTTTTGGAATCTATTTTCTATATAAAGGACTTGGCAAACGCCTTTATCTATTTTTGTCTATGGTGTTTTTTGGGCTTTGCATGTACTGCTATGGTGTTTCCCTTTATACAATGCCGATCTTTTTGTTGGCATCATGTATATACCTTCTGTTAATAAAGAAAATCAAAATTCTTGATGCCATAATATGTGTTCTAATCTACTTATTGGTGGGTGGTCCTTTCATCCTTGTAATGATGATTAACTTTTTCCAATGGAATACCATTGAAACACCGTTATTTACTTTGCCTTATTTCCCAGACAGTGTCCGATCAAATGATATCCTGTTCTTCTCAGAGAATATTGGCAGCCAGTTAGTGCAAAATTTTAAATCACTGATGAATGTTACTCTTTTGCAGGTTAAAGATCTTCCATGGAATGATGTCCAGGGCTTCGGCACAATGTATCTATTTTCAATGCCTTTTGCATTATTGGGAATCGTTACTATATTTAAGCGGCACCGAAAAGAACCAGGTGCAATACTTGCCCTTTTCTTTCTGCTGACAGGTATTTTCTGTGGACTACTGACAAATGGTGTAAATATTAATAGAATTAATATCGTATACTATCCGATTATCATTTTTACAGGAATTGGTTTATACGAGGCTGTACGTTTATTTACTGCCGCAAAGTGGTGCCTGCTTGCAGTTTATATGCTGGTATTTTGTATATTTACTAACACATATTTTACTGCCTATGCAGCAGAAATTAAAGGATATTTTCATGAAGACTTTAGTAATGCACTGGAATCCGTAGCGGATGCAGATGTGGACAAATATTATATTACTGCATATTATGATGCTGCGGATTTAACAGAAATTTTAATATTGTTCCATCATCAGGTAGACGCGGAATATTTTCAAGGAAAAAAAGACAATGGGGAATTACCATTTTACGAAAAATACAATATTGGAAATATATGGGATGCAGCTGCCGCCTCATCTGAGAATGCTGCATATGTTGTATCTCAGGAAGAACTCACATATTTTAACACAGACTCCTTCCATATAGAACAGTTTGGAGCTTATTATGCTTTGACACCAAAATGATAAATACAAGGCAGTAAAGCCGATCTTAAATTGGGAGAATTATTAGAAAATTATACCATTAGAGGACTGTTTCCGTGTGATTGACATTTTCAAAATCGGCTATTATAATTAGTAATGATTACTATTAAATGCCATTTACAGGAGACAGCGATATGAAAACAACAAGATACAGCAGGCAAAGAGAAGCAATCAAACAATATGTTCAATCATCCCATGAACATCCCACTGCTGAAACCGTTTATCAATCCATGTTAAAACAGTTTCCAAATATCAGTCTGGGAACGGTATATCGCAACCTTAATTTTCTGGCAGAGCATGGAGAAATAATGCGTTTGAATGTAGGCGACGGCACGGAACACTATGACGGGTATCTGGCACCACATCATCATTTTCATTGTCGTTCCTGTCATCGTGTTATGGATCTGGAGATGGATTCCATTGATCATATTAACTGTATTGCCAGTGCTGGCTTTGACGGTACGATAGAGGGTCATGTCATCTATTTTCAAGGACTATGCCCGGATTGCAAAATGTAGAAATTTCATAATTTCCAAAAATTTGGGCATAATATATTGACAAGAAAAGATGCGGTCGATATAATAGATCTCGTAAATGATAATGATTACTAATTAATAAATGAAAAGGAGATAAGAAAATGGCAAAATATGTATGTTCTGTATGTGGTTATGTTCATGAAGGTGATTCCGCACCTGATAAATGTCCACAGTGTAATGCACCAGCTGACAAGTTTAACAAACAGGAAGATGGTGAAAAAGTTTGGGCTGCTGAGCATGTAGTAGGCGTAGCACAAGGTGCCCCAGAAGATATTATGGCAGATCTTCGTGCAAACTTCTCTGGTGAATGTTCTGAAGTAGGTATGTACCTGGCAATGGCTCGCGTGGCACATCGTGAGGGATATCCAGAAATCGGTCTGTACTGGGAAAAGGCCGCTTATGAAGAGGCAGAGCATGCAGCAAAATTTGCTGAGTTATTAGGTGAAGTTGTAACAGACAGCACCAAGAAGAACCTGGAGATGCGTGTAGAAGCAGAAAATGGTGCTACTGCTGGTAAAATGGATCTGGCAAAAAGAGCAAAAGCATTGAATCTGGATGCAATTCATGATACCGTTCATGAGATGGCTAGAGATGAGGCTAGACATGGTAAGGCATTTGAGGGATTGTTGAAGAGATATTTCGGTTAATCCGAGAATGGCTTAGAATAAGGGATTACAGAGGAATGAGTACGAAAGTGCTTGTTCCTCTTTTTGTGGGGGGAATGGGAAATATCTAAATACTAGCACAACCTAGCACAACTTTCCCGCTACCGCTCTGGTTTCCCCTGATAAGAAAAAATGCATACTTGCGGGCTTGTCCTGCATATGTTATAATGCCAGTAGGCAAAGAGAAAGTAGTGTCCATTGTGTCACGAAAACGAACCCCCAGCAGTGTCGGCTACTAGGGGTCCTTGCTCTTTTTAGGCGAGCTACACCTTTTAGGCTGGTTACCGCTTGTCGTCTCTAGGGAAACAAAAGGGAATGCCCTAATCGCCTAATCGGTGTCTTTAGGGACAGTCCCTACTACCGTTTTATTGTAATCTTATATAAATAGTCACAATCCTTTTCTTGAATAGGGTGACTTTCAAAATTTTTAACGAATCCAAAAGTAACCGTACACGTTTTATATTTTTTTGCAACTTCATTTGGTACTTCTGCATATAAATACATTTTGCTTTTTTGCAATGCTTTCATATTTGCATCAAAGGTAGTCGAATCTCCACCTAGCATATCTGTTTCATGACATTCAACTACAATTCCTCCCTCATACTCATAATTATTGTCAAAGCAAAAATGAACAAATGTACTTCCAGTATATATTTCTGTCTTTGATAAATTCTTAATATTTCCCATTATATAAACAAATTTGCTGCCTGCTCCCGCCTTTTTATAAGAATAATAATTTCCGCTGGGAGTAAGTTTCTTTGAGACCTTTGAATCAGTAAATTTCATTTCTACAAAATTTGTTTTTATATACTGATTTATTTTAATTCTTTT
>CAMWKN010000046.1 GCA_947174825.1 uncultured Clostridium sp. | reverse complement strand
TATAAGAGACTTGTCGATTCTGCACGAAAGATGCTGCATACCGGGCAATGGGATCCTTTTCTTGAATAATAAGCACAGCCTTTTCATCCATGTTCCGTTCTATAGGTGTAAATTTTTCATCCAGCGCCATCGCTCCACCACGTACTTTTGTCAGCAAACCCTTCTCTGCCAAAAAATTCAGATCTCTCCGAACCGTAGATTCAGAACTCTGAAGGATCTGACATAGTTCATTTAATCCTATGCTGTGATTTCGGTTGACTGCCTCCAATAAAAGAGACTGTCTCTCTTCTGTCAGCATTCTCTTCCCTCCTTTCTGCTGAAAGAATTTGATTGGTTTTGATTGGTTTTCAGTGATTTGAAAGAATAATAACATAATTTATCCCTATTTTCAATCATTTTCTTTCATTTTCTTTCAAAATATTTCAAATTATTGAATTTTCACAAATAACTTCCTTTGTTTTTGTGTAAAATGCCATAAAACCAGTTGGAAATCACTATATTCAAGGAATCTCCTATTGAACAAAGAGTTTCGCTTGCGAAACTCTCGCGCCGAGCGCGGTCGCATAAGCGACATCTTCATCTTCGCGCGAGTGCGCATCCACGCGGAGCGTTTTTTATCGAATAGGAGGAATCTCCTATTCGATAAAAAAGCGCAAGCCACATGACTTGCGCTATATATATGCTTAAAATTCTATTATCTTTCATGCAGGACATGACTATTTTCTAGTCAACCTTCCATAGATTCAACATTGCCCTCTTTGCCTCTTCTGCTATATTCTCCCCTATGAGTTTTTCTGTTCCCGGAATCACTATCATCTCCGATACATGCCTGTAGCATTCCACCGACAGTACACACTCTTTCTCCGTCTCCACATTAACCATGAAAAGGTTTATCCGATAACGAAACATATGCTTTTCCTTGTCATAGGACAGGATCTGGTAATCTATATCCTGCATCCAGTAATTCTGCTGAATAATCTGCTCTGCATGCCGCAACATAATTTCCTGATATTCAATCCAAAATTCATGATCCTTTAGACATTCTTCCGTTATATACAACATGGAAGTCATAAACATATTAGGGGGTAAAGTATCCCCTGAATCCCTCCGCATCTTATAGCTTCCACGGATGATTTTTTTTGCCACAAAAAGGTAGCTATCATCAAAGGGCGGCAGACTTCGGAACAAAGACTCCCGGCACTCCAAAAACGATGATTTTGTCCCGCTATCTGTCATTTCCTCTTCAACAACATTTTCCCCTGTTTCGCCATCTGTATCCCCTATTTCGCTATCTGTATCCTCTGTTTCACCATCTGTATCCTCTGTTTCGCCATCTGTATCTTCTGTTTCATCATCCTCATTCTCTGCAGTATACGTAACTGGCTCTGCCGATTCCACAAATTCATCTCTGGTCACATAATATTTTTCTCCCGCCCTCCGTTCTAATTGGATACAATATTCTATACCATCAATCTCATAAATCAGTATCACCGACAGATTTTTGTTCATATACACCTGCTCCGTATGATATTCCACGATCACCTTTCGCAACTTCAAAGGCTTTCCTTGAAAATAATCTGGATAAAGCTTTCGGATATATTCCTTGGCATCCTTAATATAGGCATCCCTAATAGAGGCATCTTCATCATCTTCATCATCTCTATAAGCCTGTTTCGCATAATACGCATGCTCTGAATCATCTCCTACAATAGCAAGACTGGATAATAATGGCTCCAGATTCCCCTTTGCAAATTCCTTTCCAATATGGGTAAAACGGATATACTGAGAAATGGTTTCAAAACTGTGTCCGATATGTCGGATCTGCCCATAACTCAAATAAGACAGTAGCCCAATCACAACCACCGACAACAGAATAGTCAACACCAGCATACTATTTTTTCTTTTAATTTTCTTTCGATATTTTTTCATCGGTTCAATGGAGACCGTTTCCTTTTCCAACTGACCGATCACGCTCTCCACCGGGCTTCCCATCTCTTCCCATCTCTGTCTGCACTCTTCACAGCCCTCCAAATGATCTTTGATCTCTTCACTGGTTTCCTCCTCACATAACTGATCCAGATATAGAGGTAATAAATCTCTGACTACATTACACTTCATTTCCATCACTCTCCTCGTAATTCTTACATAATACAAACGATACACAACGAAAACACCAAACGGATGCTGCCGTCGTTTTAATCATTCTCCTGCTTTAAGCACTGGACCAATTTTTCCTTTGCCCGAAAACAGGTCACTCTCGCCCATACCTCCGTCCTTCCAAACACCTCGGCAATCTCCCGGTAGGAACACTCCCCATATATATGCAGCAAAAAGACCTCTTTGTACGGTTCCGGCAATTGGTGTAGATGCCACAAAACCCTCTCTTTCTGCTCCTTCTCAATCAAATGTTCCAGTATGGAGGGACCATTCTTTGCAAAATTCATTTCCCCCGGCGAAGAATCCTGCTGAAATTCCTCCATGGATATATTCTGATTCTCCTTCCGCCGCATAACATCCATATATTCATGTTTCGCAATCTGAAACAGCCAGGTGGAGATTTTTGACTGATGCCGAAAGGAATCAATGGATTCAATGGCTTTTAGAAAAGTCGTCTGCACAATATCCTCAGCAAGAGAGGGATTATGGCACAAACCCAGAAGATAATGATAGATCAATTCCGCATATTCCTGATAGATTTCATCCATATCCATCACTGCTCTCCCCCTTTCTGTTCCTATTTGCAATCCCACTGCCATATTTCAAGCCATTATTTACCAACTGTCTTTATTCAGCTAACAGCTTCCATTTTTATTATTTATTTTCAACCTGTTGACCACTCTATTTTCTCATCTATTTTTTTCTCCTGTCAATTAGACGAACTATCACCACATTTGTTACAACTCTTCTCAAAAAACTTTGGCAAAAGAAAAATACTCTTTTACAACCCCTCAAAAAAGTAAAAAAATGAAATGCCCCACAAAATTGTGAAGCATCTACTCTGTCTATTATTTACTATCCAAAATAAGGAAAAATCAACTGATAAACCACAGCCACCACTAAAGACAACAAAAACGTTACCACATATTCCTTCGGTTTCCGATGTAGAATTACCACCCCTATTCCCCAAGTTAGAAGATCCAGCAAATGTGTCACATGAACTCTCTGTGTTACCAGAATCGCCTGTGAAAATAACACGCCTAATATAACAGCCGATATGCAGATCGCTGCCACTCCCTCCCCTCTGGCATACCAGCAGACAAAGGCAGCCGGAATCGCAGCAAATGCAGCCAGAACCCAGAACATCATATAAGATACCGGCAAAAATCCTGCCACAAATTTACAATAAACATAATACCCTGCCACCATACTAATCAAAAATGAAAAGGTATTCACAGATGCCCGAAAAGGATTTTCCGCATAGATGGAGATTACAACCGACATCAGGATCCAGAAAGACAATCTGCCAAAATAATTAGCTGGATCTAAGTTCTGCAGCCATATAGGAAAGGCATTATACGCCCCTCCATCCAGCCATTTCTGCATGATACCCAGCAGGCATCCACCTAGCAGAATCGCAGCTGTAATTGCCATTTTCTTTTGAAAAGACAGCTCCTTTTCTGACATTCTGATCTTATGTAATCGTTCTCTCATCCCATTTTCCTCCGTTATTCTGATCTGCTGTATTCATTCTTTCACCCCATTTATCTTTCATTCATTACCACAGCCCTTGCAATCTTTTTACCAACTGTGCCCCCACAATACCAATCAGCAAACCGGATATCATTCCTCCCAGCCACAAAAAGGGCAGATAATAAATCAACGATGCTGTCTCCAAAATTGCCATGGCAACCAAAATCTGTCCTACATTATGGGACACGCCTCCTGCCAGACTGACCGTGGTAACAGAGAAATGTTTTGTCTGCTTCAATCCAATCATTACGATGCCACTGAGGATTCCCCCTGCCAGACTGTACAAAAAGGAGACCATATTACCGAAGGTCAAGCCCACCAGCAGAATCCGGACAAAATTCAAAAACATCGCTTCTTTTGCACCCAAACCATATAACGCAGTCAAAACCACCAGATTCGTCAATCCCAGTTTCATACCGGGAACTGCCACCATCGTCGGTATCTGTGCCTCTAACCAGGATAGCACCATCGCCAAGGCAATCAGCATTCCTAATAATGCCAGTCTGGGTGTTTTTCGATTTTCTGCCATGTCTGGCCCTCCTGCTCTTCCTATATATCATTCTACACGGATGTCATGATTCAGCCAAAGTTCTAACGCTACAACCCTATTCATACCAAACCAGCCAACTTTTCACATCTGTTTCCGCACCACACGGTACTCATCCCCGTTACGGTAAAAAGGACAAGCCTCCCGTTTGTTAGTAATAAAACGGACATAATCATCTTCATCCATATTAACATCGCAAATATATTCTTCGTATTCCTCATCGTAAAAATAATTTGCACAGGTTTCACATTCCATACGAATCCCCCATAACACAAATGTTTTTCCCGCAAACCCCTTCGCTAATGCCACAAACACTTGCATTCTAACAGGAAGTGTCTCTAAAAATCCCTATACAATCTTTACCTGCTCCTCATAACTATAGTCATGTGGCGTCTTATTATCTGTCTTATGCCCCACTGCCAAAGCAATCTCAAAGGAATATCCCTCTGGAATCTGCAATGCCTGAGAAAAATACTCTTTTTTCTCGCCACGCAGGGCATCATAAACACAACCAATGATCAGATTCCCCAGTCCCAGGCTTTCTGCTGCCAGCGCCATATTCTGGACTGCGATTCCAGCATCTACCTTACTCCATTTGAAATCGTCCTCTGCACTGAGAAAAATAAGCACTGGTGCCTCATAGTAGAAATTATGCGGCTGTTTCTCCTGCCCGCGCAGTCTTCTCTTTTCCTCATCTAACTCTGCCAGAATCGGGTTATTTCCATCTACCACCGAAAAACGGATCTCCTTCTGGTTCATCCCAGTTGGAGCCTGTAATCCGGCTTCCAGTATGGCATCCAACTCAGCTTGTGTCGGTTTCTCCTCACTGTATGCTCTGGCGGAACTTCTCTTCTCGATTATTTCTAATACTTGATTTGACATAAAATATTACCTCCATTTATTGACCATATCATATCTCCCATGCCACTGCAAACGCATTATCATAGATAAAAGCACTATCTCTCCATCTTCCAATAGGCAGCAGAATAAGGTGGTAATTCACTGCCGCCACCGAAATCATGATCTTTCCCTGTCAGCAGATCCTCTGCCATGCCGCAGCCTGCATCAAAGTGGGCTGTATATGGATCTCCGGATGCGTTAATCGCCACCAGTATCCTCTCTCCTTCGCATTTGCGCTCAAAAATACACTGCTGATTCGTCAATACTACCGAACGAAAACCACCGTAATTCAAAGCCTTACTGTTTTTCTTTACCTCTGCCAATTTGGCAATCCACTCTGTCAATTCACTGGTCTCCGGTTCGTCAAAACTCACACGAAGTGCCGGATCTCCTTCACTCTTATCTGCCTTAGTACCCCATTCACTTCCATAGTAAACACAAGGAATCCCCGGCATTCCAAAGCACAGCGCATAAATTAACGGCAGATGCTTTTCATTCTTCAGAACACTGGCAACACGGCTCACATCGTGGTTATCCACGAAGTTTAACAAATGCATTCCTTTATATAAAGTCCATTCCTCCGGCCCATACTGCCTTAACAGGGAGTGGCAGATTTCAAACATATTCATGCTGTTAAAGCTGGAGTGCATCCCATGATAACATTCATAATTCGTAACAGAATGGCACATCTCATCATTTGCCCATTGCTTATAATCCCCATGCAGTGTCTCTCCCACCAGAAAGAAGTCCTCCTTCAAAGTGTCCGTAAACTGCCGCAGGCGTTTCAAAAACTCCCTGTCCAGACAATATGCCACATCCAGACGCAGCCCGTCAATATCAAAAGTCTCCACCCAATATTTTACTGCGGCAAAAATATGCTGGATCACTTCCTCATTCTGAAGATTCAGCTTAACCAGATCAAAGTTGCCCTCCCAGCCTTCATACCACAGACCATCATTATAGTGGGAATTGCCATTAAAATCAATATGGAACCAATCCCGGTATCTGGAATTTTCCCGGTTTTGCAAAACATCCTCAAATGCCCAGAATCCTCTGCCCACATGATTGAACACACCATCCAACACCACTCGTATATCTGCCTGGTGCAGCTCCTCACACACTTTGGCAAAATCCTCATTCGTCCCTAATCTGCAATCAATTTTCTGGTAATCCCTGGTATTATATCCATGGGTGTCCGACTCGAAAATTGGCGAAAAATAAATTGCATTCGCTCCCAATTTCTGAATGTGCGGAATCCAATCCAATACCTTCAAGATACGAGACTCCTGCTTTCCATCATTTTCAAAAGGTGCCCCACAAAATCCCAGGGGATAAATCTGATAAAATACACTTTCATATGCCCACATGAATTCTTCCTCCATACTTTCCACAGATGCAACACCTGTTGCATCTGTTATTGCAACAAAATCAATCCATAATTTTAATCCCATGCCGTCTGCCAGCCGTTTTAGGGTGGATACAGAGGGATTGGCAATGCCCCGCTCTATCTTACTGATATCTGACTGGTAAATCCCTGTCAGATCCGATAGCTGTTTCTGCGTAAGACCAAGCATCTCCCTTGATCTAGTCAAATTTTCTGCTAAATCGGCAGCAATATCTGTCTTGTACTTATGAGCCACTTTTTTCACCCTTTCCATCCTTTCTGGTATCAAAATAAGCCAATGATTTTGCAACCTTACTATTGTTCCTCATAATAGCTTCTTCAAATTATATAGGATATATCCTATATTGTCAACATTTTCATTATTCTTGAGTTTTCGTCTTTTGTAAAGGACATTGCCATCTGTTCAACCACCCATTGAATAATCCTCTCTCATTCTCCCGTTCCGTTATTGAACTTTCCAGGAAACTGCTCTAATATAAGCATGGATATGAACAAAGCAAAGCAGTACAAGAAATATGGAATCTCGGAAACATTTGCCTGTACCAAGAAAGGAGACACCATAAAATGGATCAATTGAAAATTGGAGAAGTCATTAGCAAAAAACGCAAAGAATTAGGACTAACCCAGAATCAGCTTGCTGGAATGCTTAATCTGTCTTTCCAGGCAATTTCCAAATGGGAAAATAATGCAGCATATCCCGATGTGCTCACTCTGCCAAAACTGGCGGCTGC
The DNA here is from genome assembly GCA_947174825.1 of uncultured Clostridium sp. The sequence continues at coordinate 899 of CAMWKN010000046.1, read as the reverse complement.
CCTCCACACTACCATCGATGCGTTGCTTGGCTACAGCAGTGTCGTAACTGACTACGACAAACGCTATCATGATGAGGAATATTATTGGGGACTGATGCCAAATTCTATCTGCTATGATATTATGAAAATCCTCCCTCCTACCAAACCATACCGGGTACTGGATATCGGATGCGGCGAGGGAAAAGATGCGGTTTTCTTTGCAAAATGCGGTTATGTCGTGACAGCATTTGACCTTTCCAGCCGTGGCATTGAAAAGGCAAAACTCCTTGCCAGACACAATCAGACCGAAGTGAATTTTTTCCAGGCGAATATGTTGGATTACCGACTGGATAGTGACTATGATATTATCTTCTGCAGTGGCGCAATGCATTTTATCCCAACATCGGAAAGAAATGCCCTGTGTGATCACTTAAAAGAACATACCACAGAAAATGGTATTAATGCCTTGAATGTATTTGTCAAAAAGCCTTTTATATCACGTGCTCCAGATGCATCCGATGAGGAGGAAAAATATCCTTGGCACTCCGGAGAACTGTTTGGGTATTATCATGACTGGTTCTTTCATACCTGCAGAGAAGATGTATTTGACTGCGATAGCAGTGGAATATCACATAAACATTGCATGAATACTTTAATTGCACAGAAGCAAAATCACACAATCTAGACATGTCGTTCTTCTTTGACTTTTCCCTTGCACCCTACTGCCAGATATGTTATATTAAGAGCAGAAAGGGAAAGCCAGAAACACGGCTTACCCTCAACAACAGTTACTTATCTTTTTCAAGGTCAGCCGTCATTATGTGGGTAATGGCGGCTATTTTCTTTTGTCCTTGAAAATCTTATCACAAAGACCAACAAGGGCAACAATGAATATACAAAACTGAATCAAATCAGAATAT
>CAMWKN010000045.1 GCA_947174825.1 uncultured Clostridium sp. | reverse complement strand
TTATAAAATACCATGGCAGTTCAAAAAGTTTCTTGATGATCTTGTTATTTTGAAACTTTCTGCATAAATAACCAATATAGATAAAAGACTCCCCTACCATAGCTGAATCCATATTCCACGGCAGACGAAAAGATATGTGACGTCCAAGATTTGTCCCAACAACCCCCAGGATAATGCTGCCTACTAACAAAACTATCTCGGAATTTGTTTTCTTTAATATAGCAAAGTAAACCTCTGCCCAAAACAGCGCCTGCAAAAACCATAAAGCGCCGGAAATTGGAAAAGAGGAACTAGAAGACTCAAATAATACTGCTTTGATGTATGGTTCCAAGGATACTTTTCCCGGCAATGCCTGCACATAATAAAAAACAGCCAGAGACAAAAAACCAAATACAAAATAAGGAACTAATAATTTTTTTGCTTTATATATAATAAATTTCCATAAAGATTCACAATGAAAGAAGTATCCGGATATCCAGAAAAACATCGGCATATAAAAACAGGTAAACCATCGTGCAAATATTGATGGGCACATGGAAGTATGCCCCATAACCATACATACAATACCTATGGTTTTGAAAATATCCACATATCTAACCCTCGTTTTTTTCTGTTCCATTTTTTATCCTCCTCTTTTTTAATGGTATCATTCCATACAGATCATCTAAGGTCTCTACGCTGATAAAATATAAGAATGGCAAATAACAAAATATATATCTTGGCGTTGTTTCCCAAATCATTAGAAAAACATATAGCCCCATGATAACAATTCGGGCAATATCACTCCGCTTAACTTCTTTTCGAAACAGCATGAACCACAAAGATAGTATTACATAAAACAAAATTGCATAATAGAATCCCGTAGCATAATATGCAATTCCCTCCTGCTCATGTCCTCTTTTTACATCATAAAGCCGTTGATACAATCCTTCTGGACGTTGTTGCTCTCTCGACAATAAGTCTATAGAAAATAGCAAACCATCTCCCCAGGTAAAAACTCCCTTACGCATAAGATAACCCAGCTCACCCTTGATTCCCCTTTCTTGAAGGATCTCTTTTGCTTTTTTTAATGTCATCTTCTTACGTTCCGACAAAGTAGAAAACTGCTGCGTATATTCATATGCCTCTGCAGAATAACCGCCCACACGGATATCTTTTGACTCATACATTCCCATCATCATCCAATGAGAATATGGAATTTCATATTGATCCTGCATCTCTTCTGTGATTCCTATCTGTCCCTTTGCAAAACGATCCACAGGATACAGTAATAAGAAAAATAACAACACCGCTACCCCTAATGGCAATATTTGACGAACCGATTTCCGCATCGTCTCTTTCTTAACTGATAATATCAAATACACAAAATACGCCAACAAGACAAAAACAGAAGTCAATTTCAATAAATAACCCAATATGATTGTTACTGTAAAAGCAGGTATATACCAAAACGACGGATGCTTTTCGTAAGATAACGCCAAATGATATAATAATAGAGGAATAAATAAAGCAAAAGTATCTGTATAAAAAATCGGGCAATAAAACAAAAGAATCATTCCAAAAATCATTACCAAAACTAAGTATATAGCAGCATAATTCTTTTTCTCCCTAAGAAAAATTGCAGCGGCTAACCATAACGCAAGTTGTACAAAAATACAATTAATTACCAGACAATAACTTAATATATTAGTCTCATTAATTGAAAATCCAATATTCTGCATCCCTTTCAATATACTACACAGCAACAGCAAGATTCCTTTATTATTACCAAATCTGGTAAAGTATATCTTATCCCCTTCCGTGGGCGCCAGCTCACTGCCATCACAAATTACCGCCTGAACATTCCGATATACCACTCCAAAATCCCATGATGGATTGACATAAACATGTTTAATAAATAACAATTGTATCACAAAAAAACCAACTAACAAAATTGATAAAATTAATAAAGTGCGAGGCAAGGTATAGAAAGCTTTATGTTTCTCAAAAAGCTTGTAGAATATCAAAGAAAGTAATACAAATCCCAGCGTTACAAAAACAAGAATCCCTCTATTTAAATATTTATTTTGTAAATATGGATTTTGAAATAATATAAATAAAAACTGTATCGAAAAACATAGAATGAAAAATCCAATCAGTGTCTTGTATGTCTTTATTATCATATGCAACTCCTAAATGATACAATTATAGCTGGCCCGGTCTTACCCAAGTGCCGTTTGCTTTGTTATGTTTCCATTGATCCCTCTCTGGAACATAGCCTGTTACCCTCAAAAACTGATAATCACTATCTGTTTTTAAAGACTTGTAGATCTTCTTTAATTTTACCCAATGCCTGTTATGATTGGGATCACCTGAATCTGCCAGAAAAATACGATCTGTCTGCTCGTCATATAAGAATATTGTCACATAGTGTCCCGGCGTATCTTTCCAATAGCAGGTTGAATTGGCACTGCTAACCAAGACAATATTGCTTATTGACGCTGCCACGATTGATTGAAACTCCTTATAACTGCCAGGCTTGTGACATAGCTCCGCTGTAAAGCCTGTCCGATTCAATGTCTGCAGCATGTACTCCCAGGCAATGGCACCCCCACCTTCATACTCCGTATGTTTCTTGGTGTATTGATACATATCAATTGGCGAGCACTCCCCCGTTGCTTCTGTACTATAAATATTTGCCAGACAACACAATCCACAGCCAAAGGCACCAAAAGAACTCCCATCATACATGGTTTTGCCCCATTTACCAGACCAGTCCAAGCGGCTTTTCCATGACTTTGGTCCCTGCAAATAAGTATAAACATTTGCTGCAGGATCCTCTGTTGCAGCGGCAGCTTCCTCCGGTTTCTGCGACGGAGCAGTGTCCACTGCATCTTTAGACGGTGTAGGGGTAGTAACCTCCACCGAATTCGAAGCAATTGTTTCCTTTTTGGCAGAGTGTTTACCATATTGACGACCTGCGGTACTCTGTATAATAACTACCATGCCCACTACCAAAAGCAAAAGGGCACAAAATATAATTTGATACCAATTATGTTTCTTCTCCAAAATATTCTCCTTTATTGGTGCATTGTACCATCACAGTAATCTGCATATTGACAGATAAATTAATCTAAACTATAATGCTTTATAAGAGCAGTCGCCCACAAGGTGGGTTCAGCTCCCTGGAATTGGTTTTACCCTATCCAAGACCGCCAAAGTACAAGGATAGGGTAGTTTTTATTTTCACATTCGCAACGAGCCAAGCGCAAGCTTGCTTGCATTTGGCGACTGCGTGTGAGCCAACAATTCCATTGCAATGGAATTGTTGGCTTTCGCTCGTTCCTATTATCTAAATAGGCAAGCAGCGCAATTAGAAACGTACCACTCAGAAACAACAATGTCATTACCTCGTATGTACTCATCGCACCACCTCCCTTCACACAGGGAGATTATCCACACCTCGCACACGACCACTCATACATATGTTATCATAAATTCTATTTAAATACAATACCTATATTAGCATAACATACTAATCCAGGATTTATAACAATAATTTATAATATAGCAAATATTTACAACTATGTAATCATTCAATATCAATCCCCCCGTATCATATACGGGGGGATTTGTTACATTTTATTATTCGCTTACTTAGGCTTACAAGTCCAGAATCCTATAGAGTAATCTCTACAGATGTGCTGCCTGCTGCTGCTTCCACTGTCTGTCCCTCTGCTGTTACCTTAAAGTTCTTATCGGTAGCACCATAGGATACGGTGATCTTGTTACCATTTCTGGCTGCCTTGATCTCAGTAATTACATTGGAGTCTTTATCATAAATCACTGCCTCTGCAGTCTTGCCATCCTCTAATGCATAGATCACTGCCTCTGCATCCTGCAGATAGTCATAAACTACTGTCATCTCGCCCTCTGCATCAAAGTTACCATAGGTAACAATGCTGTTTGGACGTGCCAGAATCGGCATCTGGAAGTAATCACATTTTCTGGTGTAATACTTACCACCCTCATAAGTTTCTCCGCTCTGAACATCCGTCCATGTTCCATTATCTGGCACATAAAACTCTGCGATACCTTCCTCATTCATAACTGGTACGATGCACAGATTGTCACCCAGCATATACTGCTGATCCAGATATTTACATGGTGTATCATCGGTAAATGCAATAACCATGGAACGCATCATTGGCACACCAACAGTATGGGTCTTGTTTGCCTGTGCCCACAGATAAGGCATCATGCGACCTTTTAATACGGTATAGTGACGTAGTACATCACATGCCTCTGTATCACCATCTTCATCATATACCCAAGGCACACGATAAGAAGTAGATCCATGCAGACGGCTGTGGGTAGACATCAGACCAAATGCACACCATCTCTTATAAACATCAGCCGGAGCTGTTGCTTCAAATCCACCCATATCGTGGGAGAAGAAGCCAAATCCGGAAGAACACAGGGATAATCCGCCACGAACTGTCTCTGCCATAGCAGAATACTCAGCGTAGCAGTCACCGCCCCAATGTACTGGGAATTTCTGACCACCTACGGTAGCACTACGTGCAAACAGGCAGGCATGATCTTTGCCATAATACTCTTCCAATGCTTCAAATACGCATTTATTATACAGATAAGTGTAGTAGTTATGCATCTTGATTGGATCAGATCCATCATAATACTGACACTTAGTAGGAACTCTCTCACCAAAGTCTGTCTTGATGTTATTCACACCCATGTCAAACAGTTTCTTTAACAGACCCTTAAACCAGTCGCAAGCCTCTGGATTGGTAAAGTCCACAATCGCCATAGCCGGCTGCCACATATCACACTGGAACACACTGCCGTCTGGATTCTTGATGAAATAGCCCTTTTCCTTACCAATATCAAACAACTTGGACTGCTGACCAACGTAAGAATTGATCCATACACAAATCTCCAAGCCCTTGTCATGCAATCTCTTGAGCATGCCCTCTGGATCCGGGAACATATCCTTATCCCATTCAAAGTTACACCACTCATATTCCTTCATCCAGAAACAGTCAAAATGGAACACCTGCAAAGGAATCTTGCGGTCAGCCATACCATCAATGAAACTGTTTACGGTTTCTTCATCATAGCTGGTAGTAAAAGAAGTAGACAGCCACAGACCAAAAGTGTATGCTGGTGGAAGTGCTGGCTTTCCAGTCAGGTTGGTATAATTCTCCAATACACCTTCCAGATTCTCGCCACCAATCACAAAATACTCTAACTCTTCCCCTGGTACCGTGAAAGTAACCTTAGATACCGTATCAGACATTACTTCAAAAGATACCTTGTCTGAACTGTTAACCAACACACCATATCCCTTGGAAGAAATATAGAATGGTACGGTTTTGTAGCTCTGGTCAGAACAGGTACCGCCATCGCAATTCCATGTCTCCACAGTCTGTCCATTCTTGACAAATGGTGTAAACTTCTCACCAAAACCATAAATACACTCGCCGATATCCGTCTTTAACTGCTCCCGCAGATATGTGGTATTTGCATCCTGCGGATAATTAAAGAACTGGTCGTCCTCCTGCAGGTTCATACGTGCATTTGCTGTAAACTGGCTCTCCGTGATAATGGAAGTGGATCTCCATGCACCACCCGTCAGATGCTTCTCTTTATAATAGAACTGCACATCCCAGTCATCGCCTTTTTTGATCACAACTTTCGTATCACCGGAAATTAATTCATAATATTCCCCGGATGCGTTAATCAGCGGCTTATACCCTGTATCCTCGTTCAATTCATAACGAGGAGCATTGTCCAAACCACCACGATAATGGTCAATATGTACTTTAATAATATTCTCTGATGTAGAAGAATAAGTAATCTCCAGGTTTGGTCCCCCCAATGTCATGCCACGATTCATTACCGTGTATGGTGTTGCCAATACCTTGATTGCGTTCTCTGTGGTCTCAATCTTGTACGCCTGAGAAGCATATCTTACATCGTACCCCCGTTTGTTTAACCAAAATCCGTCTGCTACCTTCATGTTTGTTTACCTCCTTAAGTTTGTAATACCCTGCTCCATTAAGATTTCCAAATTGTTTCTATCCATGTAAATGGACATCACACCCATAACTTTTCAGATATCTTAATCACTACAATAATTATAGACGGATTTTTCCAATCCGTCTATAATTATTGTACCAGTTTTTAACATTATTTTGATGTTTTTCTCTTTGACTATTTCTACCTATTCACTTTGATCCTCCATCATTTTGTTAATATTCATAGGAGGTAATACTACACTTTCTACTCCTGGCTGAGCCGTTAAGAGAGATACTTCACTACGAATATATGGCATCATAATGGAAATTGTATTTTTCGAAACAAGTATTTTCTTTGTTTTCTCATCAATATCAATATCACTATCAAAGGAAAAAAATCCAACCAATGAAATCTCAAGTGAATATTCTTCCCTCTTTTCTCCTTTGAGAATCAGCACTACTTTATAAACATCCTGATCCTCTTTCTGGGATACATTGGCCTCCATCGTTATCTCCAATTCATATTCCTTAGAAAACCCATGTCTTTGAAACTCTATTTTGTCAAAAACCAACTTATCTAATTTTAATACACTGTTACCCATAATACCTCCCAATCAAGCTGCAAATTCCATATCATTTTTCCTCGTTATATCCCAATCCATTAGATACCTATCTTCCGTACCATCTCCAGAAGAATTTACTTTCAGACTAATAGAAATATCCACTTTTTTACTAATAGGAATTTCTTTACATGCATCCATCTCATCTACATGAATATTTTGGATGACTTCATTTAATTTAATGCGATAACATATCTGGTTAAATAAATTTCTATATTGTTCTAAATGTTCAAAACCCGAATATAAAATCTCGTTAGCATCAATATTAACTTCACATGGGAAACAGTTCCATCCAGACTTTAAATAATTCTCATTAAACTGTTCTGTGTACTTTCGATGTTCCGCAGTCAAAATTTCAAAACAGGCATCTTCATCTGGTAAAACATCTTTGTCAATTTCATCCATTTTACATTTATATACTTTATCATCTATTATTTCACTACCCGAATAAACTTTCCAATATTCAGATTGATCCAATATTACATTTCGCATAGAATTTTTCCCATTTAGCAGGCGATAAATATCATCAACAGAAGCCGGAACAACAATATAATTCAATTCCTCCATATCTGTACATAACGAAACATAATAATCATCACTATCTTTGCATAGAAAAAAAACAGGCACATCCATGTACTCTACCAGTACCTCTTCTAAATATATTTCTTTTGTCTCAATGATAAAACACAATTCTTTCATCTTCATTACTCCTCACTTAATTGAAAACCTGCTACTTTACGATCTCTATACAACCACCAACATACATGTTCTGTATCCCAATTCGTTTCCTGAGGACCACCCTCCTGATATACATATCCTTCCGCCATCTTCTTCCTGGGATTTGGAAATTTCATAAGCTGTTCTACAATTTCCCTTTTTGTGAAACTTGACACTCCATAATAATGGGGATCTTTAGATATGTCTCCTTTACCTCTAATTTTTTTATTTTTGGGAAATTTGTTCAATTCATAATAAGAATAAAAATCAGTCTGATTCACTTCTGTATAATCTTCTTTTTTTCTTTCGACTGCTCTATATACCTGAATAGGCTCATATTCGAATTCTGTCTGATCTGGCAATTTCACCTTTTCATGTAACAATTTCCATGCCAAAACTGCTGGAAACCGTTCACATAAGTCTTTATCTATTTTCACAGTATTCCCTCTTTTTTATTTTATACTCCTATGTAGCCGATTGTTGACATTATAACATTCCCTTATTCTTTTGTCTAGAAAAATAACATAACAGCCAGCAGTGAGGAATAAATTTCTTAATTTTTACATTTCTATAATAAAATTATAGAACGAAATTTAATCAATATGTCGCCAGATCTCCTCTGATAAATGCTGATTGATCTCGTGTAAATCAATATTCCGGTTAGGGCTAACCGGGATTCCGGCGCATTTCTGACAATATGATACCGCCTTTTTATCATCGCCCACAAAAAAATATAGCAAAGCTCCTATATAATAGGATTCTGCAATTCGAGCATCATTCATGGGATATAGCTGCTGTTTCAACTCCAGCGCTTCCTCAGAAATACGAATGGCATGGTAAAGATTCCCTTCTATAATCCCCTCATACCAGGCACAAACTGTTAGATACATCGCCTGCTGCACTTCATCTTTAGGTATCTGTTTCATTGCCTCCAGCATCTGTTCACTTC
>CAMWKN010000044.1 GCA_947174825.1 uncultured Clostridium sp. | reverse complement strand
TACCACCGAGATCTACACAAGGCTATTCGTCTGCTTCGTCAGATGTGTATTAGATACAGGTCTGGAGCCAATGATACATGCTCCTGCATAAATCCATCAAAACCACTGGCACGAAACTTGCTGGAACGCAGATAGTTTTCTGCAATAACATCATCCGTTTCCGTTGGTGTATTTGGGATCATAATAACGGAATCTCCCGGCTGAAACTCCCCAGTAGGATCATAGACCACATCGCCGATCCCCTCATGGATCAATGCCATAGGAAGCTTCTGTTTCAACACTTCTGCCGGCCTGGTTCCCTGATAATATCTCTGATCTGCATGACAAATGGATAAATGCGTCGGTCTGACAATAATATTGCCAGAAGACAGATCAATATCATTAAATTCCACTTCAAAACGTCTTGGCGCCACTAAACGATACACTGTATTTAACATAGCCTACTCTCCATTCATTCCCAATCAATTCTCATCCTGCAGCAATGCTTCAGCCACCCTCAGATCATAAGGATAAGTAATCTTGATATTGAAAACCTCCCCATAGACCAGATGTACCGGTTCTCCTTTGATCACAAAAATCTTGGAGGCATCCGTTAATATTTCCTTCTCCTCTTCTGTCAAGGAATAATATAATTCTTTTAACTTTTTCGCATTAAAGGTTTGCGGTGTCTGTCCCTGATACATCTGCTTACGGTCAGGCACAGATGTAATACTCTCCCCATCTTCACTGGATACGATGGTATCCGTTGCAGAAATCACAGTATCTACGGCTCCATACTTCATTCCATAGCGTATATTTTCCTCAATAATCCGGTAAGTCAAAAATGGACGTACCGAATCATGGGTTACCAGAAGAGTATCATCCTCCAGACCATAATTTTCTTCCACATATTTAATGGAATTCATAATGGTTTCATTTCGGGTGGTACCGCCCTCTAAAACTACTACTCTGGAAGCATTCGATCCCAGATATTTTTTAATCAGGTTCTTGGTATGCTCCATCCACTGTTTTGGACATAATACAATCAATTTTTCAAAGGCATCATGCACAAAAAACTTTTCAATAGTATGGACAATAATTGGTTTATTACCAATTTTCAAAAACTGTTTTGGTTTCTCTACATTTCCCATACGACTACCGATTCCACCGGCAAGAATCACTCCAAATACCATAACTGTACCTCATTTCTAATTGGTTGATAACGATTTCTGATCATTTCATTGCATTAACCAGTGCAACAAATATTAACATTCTGATATATTCGCTGTACCAGATAAACATTACTTATTCTCATTAATGTAGTTAATTAATCCCTCTGCCTGAATAATTTTCTGCATAAATGGCGGGAATGCTTGTCCCTGGTATTCCGTTCCCTTTGTCTTATCATAAATCATACCACTGTCAAAATCAATCTCCACGGTATCTCCTGCCTCAATTTCTTTTGCAGCCTGCGGACATTCTATAATTGGCAGCCCAATATTGATGGCATTCCGATAAAAAATACGTGCAAAGGTTTCTGCAATCACACAACCCACACCAGATGCCTTAATGGCAATTGGCGCATGTTCACGGGAAGAACCACAGCCAAAGTTTTTATTTGCCACCATAATATCTCCCGGTTTTACCCGATTCACAAACTCCGGATCAATATCCTCCATACATTTTTTTGCCAACTCCGCCGGATCCGAAGAATTCAGATATCTGGCAGGAATAATGACATCTGTATCTACATTGTCTCCATATTTATGAACTATACCACATGCTTTCATTCCATTTTCCTCCATTTCTCTATAAATTTTAACAAACGATAACTCTTATAAATCTAAATCAGATGGCTGTGAAATCCGTCCAGTAACTGCACTGGCAGCTGCTACAGCCGGACTAGCCAGATATACTTCCGAATCCACATGACCCATACGTCCCACAAAATTACGGTTGGTGGTAGAAACTGCTCTCTCTCCTGCTGCCAAAATTCCCATATAACCGCCCAGACAAGGACCACAGGTCGGAGTGCTGACAATGGCACCAGCCTGGATAAAGGTCTGCACCAAGCCTTCCTCAATCGCCTGCATATAGATCTGCTGGGTTGCCGGTATCACAATAGTACGTACTCCGTCTGCTACCTTACGGTCTTTTAAGATTTCTGCCGCAACTCTCAAATCTTCAATCCGTCCATTGGTACAGGAGCCAATCACTACCTGATCAATACTTACCTCTCCGGCATCCTCCACCGTCTTGGTATTTTCCGGCAAATGCGGAAATGCAACAGTCGGCTTCAATTCACTTAAATCAATGGTATATTCTGCATCATACTCTGCGTCTGCATCTGCCTCATAAACCGTATATTCTTTCTGGGAATGCTCTTTCATATAAGCAATGGTCTGCTCGTCTACCGGGAAAATACCATTCTTGGCACCGGCCTCAATCGCCATATTGGCAATGGAAAAGCGATCATCCATAGATAGATGGGCAATCCCCTCCCCTGTAAATTCCATGGATTTGTAGAGAGCACCATCCACTCCAATCATACCTATAATATGTAATATCACATCCTTACCACTAACCCATTTCGATGGCTTTCCTACCAGATTAAACTTAATCGCAGAAGGCACCTTAAACCATGCCTGTCCGGTAATCATACCACAACCCATATCGGTACTGCCCACACCAGTGGAAAATGCTCCCAAGGCACCATAGGTACAAGTATGGGAATCTGCACCGATACATACCTCGCCTGCCACAATCAAACCTTTTTCCGGCAATAATGCATGCTCAATTCCCATCTGACCTACTTCAAAATAATTGGTAATGTCATGTTCTTTGGCATATTCCCGCACACATTTGCAATGCTCGGCTGATTTAATATCCTTATTTGGTGCAAAATGATCCGGCACCAGACAAACCTTGTCCTTGTCAAACACCGTCTTTTTATTCAGTTTTTCCACCTCATGAATTGCCACCGGACCGGTAATATCATTGGCAAGTACCAGATCCAGATTCGCCTCAATCAATTGTCCTGCTTCTACGGATTCCAAGCCCGCATGCGCTGCCAAAATTTTCTGTGTCATTGTCATTCCCATATTCGTAACCTCCATTCTATACACTTATGCATTGATAAATCAAATCTGCAGTCCGTTTTGCACTTTGTCCATCCAATCCATCAAAGAACCGCCTCTTAAATGGATCAATTTTCTCCTGAAGGAAATCCCCTGCCTGTATCACTGGAGCAATATCTCCAAATTCATATACAATCTTACCTGGCACAAAGGTCTCAAACTCATAATAAAATCCTCTGGTTGCCACATACTGTTTCAGATCATACACATAGAACAACATTGGAATATCCAGCAGTGATGCCTCGAAAACCACCGAAGAATAATCCGTAATCAACAGATCAGTAATAAACAACAGATCATTCAACTCCGAATTAGAAGACATATCTATGATATAATCTGCATATTCTTTTTTTATTTTATGCCGCTCCTTCGTAAATGGATGATGTTTAATAATAATGGCATATTCTTGATCCAACTGCTCATATAACTGATTTACATTAAACTGCTCCACCGGATAGAAACCACTATTCTTACCATTGCCACGAAATGTCGGTGCAAAGAGCAGAATCTTTTTCTCTTTTAACTTTGGATACTGATCATAAAAACGCTTTACCACCCGAGAACGATAATCTTCATCAAAGAAAACATCGGTACGTGGTACACCGGTTGCCACCACCTTTTCCAGGGACAAACCAAAGCCTTCCGCATAAAAACGGGTAATTTCCTTAGAGCTTACTGTAGTATAATCATAATTTCTATGGTTCGGGCTATCCTGGCGCTGTCCGCCCTCCTTCCCCAGACGGGTATAGCCAAAGGTCTTGAAAGCACCACAGGCATGCCACAACTGAATCAGGCTTGTTCCCTCCCGCCGTTTCATCATAAACAGCAGTTCCAGATAATCGTCCACCAAGATAATTTTAGAGCAGCCAAAATAATATCCTATTCGCATAAACTCCATGAATTTCATCTGTTTGGTTTCCTTTTCGGAAAGAACAAAACGAAATTGCAGATTAGTATCTTTTTTCAGTTCGTTGTATACAAATTCAAAATTTCCAGTCAGGTCATTCCTTCGGTTGGAAAGAAATGTCACATAGTTTCGTTTAATCGGACTGTGCCTGCCGATCCAATTCATCAACTGCATGGCTCCCAACTTACTGCCATAAAAACCGATTCGCATACCAGTAAAATTATCCATACGCCAACGCACATGTTTCAATACATACATCAATCCGTCATTTTCAATCTGTGATTTTCTAGGAGTCACTCCACTCACAGAAAAACAGGCATCCACAAAAAAAATCGGAATCATCAAAATAGATAACAGAAATTCCAGACCTCTCCAGATCAGAAACAGAAAATTCCCCACATTCATCAAGCAATGTTTGAAGCCGGACTCCTGATATACTTCCATATCAGACAACAGATGAACTTCTGACATATCCTCCGAGAAAGCCACACGGTACGGTAAATCCTTACCCGGCTTCTGTATCCCTTTTGTTGTTGATTTCTGGGGTTTTTTCATCTGTTCTTCACTGCCCAGCACAAATGGTTCATGGACAGATTCTTCATCTCCATACAGTACAGCAAAATACATCTTGATCTGCTTGTTATATGGCTGATCCAAAAAGATAAACCGTAAATCATATACATATTTTGCATACAAATAAAAACTGCCATCCTCCAGTTTATCATAAGAACATACTAAAATGGGAATACGCCTGGTCTGTTTCCCATTATCAAATATAATTGCAATTCGCGGATTTTTGACCTGCGGATCAAAAGTTCCAGTTACACTAACTTCTACAGATAGCTTGGACTGATCCACCTCGATCTGCTCAACCGTAAACTGATACTGATTCATGATTTTCTAACTCCGTTCTGATAGTTTGGGGAACTCTTATCCCGACTTTATATTCTAACCTATAAAAGTTTTTCTGTCTACCCCTGTCAATCCTATCTTACCATATCCAATTCTCTAAAATCTATCCGAAGTCACTTTTGAATTTCGTATCGCTCTATGACGAAAAATTAATTCCACTTGTCAGATATAAAAGCACCAATCTCATATTTTTCGATAGACAGCCTCTGCCTTTCCCCATGTGCATCCTTCTGCACATACAAAGTCAGGATAAGCACATCTGGCACACGGTTTTCCATCTTCCAAAATTGCATCCAGTCTCTTTTGATTTGCCTGCGACAAATTCTGGCGGTCTCTGACAAACTGTTCCACCAGCTGCTCTGTAATCCGCATAATCTCCAACTGTGCCCTGCCGCACATTCTCTCTTTACATTTCATGACAAAATCTTCAAACAATCCCTGCTCCGTTACCGACACCAGCATTCCCTGTGGATACTGCTCTCCCACACTACTGATATCTTCCAGCCACCGCTTACGCAATTCCTCTTCCTGTATAATTTCTGGAACATAATAACCATATTCTCCCGGCTCACTGCCCGAAAAATTAATTTTGACACGTAAAGTCCGATGTCTCTGCTCCTGTGCAACCTGTGCAAAAGAAGCATAAAATTTTGCCGTATATACATCACCAAAAAATTCAATGTTGTCGTCATCAAACCGTCCGGTAGCCTGCACAGGCATAAAACGGAAATATTCATTTTTATTATCCTGGATCATAGTCGAATGTCCCACCACCGCTGACAGGGACTCTTCCAGATTCTGCAGTTCTTCTGCCAGCCTCTCATTGAAACCACCGGTCAATGTCAGCAGATTTCTTCGCATCTGCTCCGCCCAGTCACGTACATAAAAAATATTACGAAAAGGCAAAGAATACACCATAGAGGTGGGACAGAATACAGATAACAGATAACGGGCATTTTCATATGCCAGCTTATTCCGCTCCTTTTCGCTGAACCGCTCCCCATATTCTTCCTGTATCAGTTTTTCCAGAATAGCATGCCATTTTTCGTACAGTTCACGTTCTTTTTCTGTCTCTGGCTGCATCTTGGTATAACGCGCACTTTTCTCCGAAGTGTTGGATACTCCAATGGAATTCAAGAGCATAGCAATGATCTTGGGACATTGGATCTCCATCGTGATCATGCTATGCTGAAATACAGAATGATGCCCATTAGCAGCAGTACCGGCTGCCCGCTTAACTGCCTTTTCCGCTGGCTGCGCTTTGATTGTCTCATATCCGTCAGCCGCATAGCAGGTACCGGCATACTTCCCACTCAGAAAAACCATTTCCTGAGTCAGATCTTCCGGTACCACCTGATCTATTTCCTGCGATGCAGCAATTGTATTAATCTTTACCATCTTTTGTTTCCTCCTGGGGATCCCCCGCCCTATTGCAAATAAGCCACAAGGTATCCTAATTTGCCGTTTCACCGGTATCAGCAGTCGGTTGAGCTTCTGCCGGTGGCGCTGTCGGCTCCACTGGTTTTTCCGTCGGCTTTTGCACCGGCTGTGTTACCGGTTTCTCTGTTGGCCGGCTGACCGGCTTTGCGGTCGGTTTTTTGGTTGGCTTTACTGACACCTTTTTCTTTTTGCTCTTGCTTTTCTTTTTCTTTGATTTTGTTGTCTTCTTTGGCTTTGGCGTCTTCTTTGGTTTTGCTGTTTTCTTTGGTTCCGGCGTCTTTTTGTCTGATCCCTTCGGTGTCGGTTTCGCCGATGCCTTAGGGTTCATGGCAGGTACTGCCGGATCATCGGATTGATCCACCTTCTGCCCTTTATCTACAATGTGATCAGAATAATAGCAAATAACCGGTGTCCCTTTCTCAATCATTCCATAAATCTTTGCCGCAGCAGATGGCGGCAGATTCACACATCCATGTGAACCACTATATTTATACAAGGTCCCGCCAAAACGGCTTCTCCAGTTTGCATCATGCAAACCAATCCCACCATTAAACGGCATCCAGTAATCAACCGGAGTACGATAAGTTTCACCTTTTAATGTAGCATCTCTCTGCTTGTATGTGATGCTATAGGTTCCCTGTGGCGTACCATTTCCTCTCGCCTCATTTCCAGTCACACAATCCGTCTCCAGAACCTTTTTCCCTTTTTTGACCACAAAAACATGCTGACCAGTCAGATCTACTTCCACATAGGTATCCCCGTAATCCTTATCCCCAAATGTCACCGCTTTCTGACGATATTCCGGGGTACGTTCTATCTGTTTTCCCTTTTTAATCAGCTTTATTAACTTCTTTCCTTCCTGCTCCTCATCCATCCACCAGCCATAATCGCCGCCTTCTACCTTGACAGTCGTTCCATAGGACGTCTTAAATTCCCGATTATGAAAGATGGTATCATACTTCTTCCGCAGTCCTGCCACATATTCCTTGACTTTTTTCTCATCAATACTAATGTTCTCATTTTGATCTACACTAATCCACTGATGAATCGTATCTCCATCTAATACCTCTGTATCCTCCCCAAAGGTATAGGTGATTTGGGTATCCACAATTTTATTTAAGCGGTTCACAATACCGGTAATTTCTTCACTTTCTGATGTAATCTCCGGCTTCACATAACAGTCTTCCTCTGCCAGATCAATGGATTCCTCTAACTTGGATACAGCCCCTTTTACCGCCTCGATGGACTGTGCCTCATCCAAAGTATTCCCAGGTTTCTCCTCTGTGATTCCATAACGTTTCTCTTCCTTGTTATAGCCTGCCGGTTTGGCATTGACCGGAGCTGTCACATAATCTGCATCCAGACACTTCAACTGTTTTACCTTTTCCTGCAAAGCCCCCTCATCATAGGATAAACCGTTTTCCAATTCATACTCCTGCTCTGCACCGGTAAAAATATCCCATATGCTCTGTTTCTCAATAATATCATATAAAGGCTCGTTAGAACCCAATTTTAAGCCAATTTCATTACCACTAATCGTTTCTGTAAAGGTGTCTGCGGTGTCTTCTCCAGATTTCCGCTGCTTGACCTCCAGCGCATAATTTTGAATGGTTTTTTCCAGGCTGCCAATCCGTTTACCCGACAGATCGATTCCATTGACCTTGGTTCCCCGAACAAAATATGTGTGCACATATCCCTGTGCTAATCCCACAGCAGCCAGCAACAAAACTGCCATTACTCCCACTGAAATTGCTATTTTTTTCTTCTTCCACATCATCATCACACCTATTTTCCTATTCTAATCAATTTGCCAATTTCCATCAATGCTTTCAATTTTCATCTAATTTTAACACTAGCATCATATCATCTTTTTTAGCGGTTATCAATTTTTTCCGGGTACATATCATGCCATAACATACGATTTTTCGCCATTTTCTCGTATTCTGTCCCCTCTTTCCCGTAATTACAAT
>CAMWKN010000043.1 GCA_947174825.1 uncultured Clostridium sp. | reverse complement strand
CTCCTGTGTAGCAAAACTCATCTCAAAATCCAACTGATAGAATTCCCCTGGGGAACGGTCTGCGCTGGCATCCTCATCACGGAAGCAAGGCGCAATCTGGAAATATTTGTCAAAACCAGAAACCATTAACAGCTGCTTATACTGCTGTGGTGCCTGTGGCAGTGCATAAAACTGTCCTTTAAACTTACGGGAAGGCACGATATAATCACGGGCACCTTCTGGGGAGGATGCACACAAAATCGGCGTCTGAATTTCTAAAAATCCCATTTCCTCCATTTTTTCCCGCAGGAAACGAATCACATTGGAACGGAAAATCATGTTATCCCGCACTTTAGCATTACGCAAATCCAGATATCGATATTTTAGGCGGACATCTTCTCTGGTCTCCTTAGATGTTGTCACCTCAAAAGGCAGCTGTCGATATACCTTGCCCAGAATGGCAACCTGATGTGCCTCTAACTCAATGGTTCCTGTTGGAATCTTCGGATTATAAGTCTCTTCATCCCGATGTTCAATCTTACCTTCTACGGTAATACAATCTTCCCTGCTAATCCCATCTAAAAGGGAAGTGTCCCGCATTACCACCTGTAGCACACCATACATATCCCGCAGATCAATAAAAGATACTCCACCATGGTCACGGATATTCTCTACCCATCCTGCTACCCTCAGGTTCTGATCGACATCACTCTCTGATATCTGATTCAATACTCTGTCACGATACTGATTTCCTACATTCGTCTTCATTCTCATAATCCTCCTATTCAATAAAAAAGTGGGCATTTTTCCATAAAGTAAAAAAGTCCGTCCTAAACAAATTGTTCAGGACGAACTTTATGTCCGCGGTACCACCCGAATTACTGATCCTCAGTCACTCAATGGATGCCATGCAACACAGCTACTGTATTTGCATTGACAAACCGTCCTGTTATCGCACAGGCATGCGGCGCACCTACTGATGAAGCCCATTAAATCTTCCCGGTTAAACCAGAATATTTCTTCATTCTTTATAACCGTGAATCATAGCACAATCACGTTCAGATTGCGGCTGTTAAAGTGTTATTCACGTAGATTCACTTTACAGAGTTCACACTATCCTCTGCTCACTGGAAACGATAAACTACGCTACTTCTCTTCGTCATCGCCATCCACAAGATTATAGTATAACTTATTAGAAATTGCAAGGCAATTTTCGATAAACGGTAAATCAAAAATATTATTCACTCTCATTTAAATCATTAATAGTTTCTTCTAACTGTGCCAGTCTGGAAGTAATCTCCTTGCTAGCTACAGCCATGCCCTCTGCTA
Source organism: uncultured Clostridium sp. (assembly GCA_947174825.1). The sequence goes on along the minus strand of CAMWKN010000043.1, from coordinate 7,073 downwards.
ATTTACGTACTTCTGTGGCAACTACAGCAAAGCCTTTTCCCATCTCACCTGCTCTGGCCGCCTCAATGGACGCATTCAGTGCCAGCATATTCTGTTTCTTACTAAATCCAGTAATCTTGGCTGTACTGATATTTGCCTCTTCAATCTCGCTGGCAGCCTGGGTAATTCCATGGCGTAACTTCTCCAGCAGACTCTTATTGGCATATTCCTGATAGCAGGATCTCACATACATATTAATAACATCTCCTAGCAGATTAGCAGATGCCTCTATCTGCTCCCTGGTTTTGACATTCACTTTATGCAGAGCTTCTATATACTCATCTTCGTCAATCCCCAGCTCACGAGCCGTTGCACGGAATTTTTCATCATCCGGATTCTCCGGCAGTACCTGTCCTCCAATCACGCTGCCCAGTTCAGTGCCATCATTCAGAGTAATCGGAATACCAAAATCCACCAGTCCTGCATGACATGGATAAACCCCTTTACCCTCCTGGTCGCATTTCGTACAGCGTTTCAGTCCCTCTTCACAACCTCTGGTCAATTTAATACAAAAATCCGTGAAATTATAACATTCACTGATATATTCCCCATCTGCACCTACCGCTACAGTAGCCAGACCGGTACTCTTGGCCCAATTATCCATGATACTTTCAAACTTATTCATATCACAAAAATCTTGAATCTTAAGCATAACCTTCCCTCTTTTCTGCGTTACCTGTTGCTAATGATAATTTACGCCAGGTAACGCTCCCACCTAAATTATCATGTGATCAATTATCCGGTTTTCCCATATATTTCTTTATCCATTGTAAATTTATCGCAAAGCATTATCTGGTGCAATGAATATAAATACTTTTAACATAAACAGACTCTGTATTCATTGTGCTATCCTTGATATTTCTCGCTTTGCGCACGGATTAATTCACTATCTTCAAAATAATTAATCTTCATCGCACGCTTTACATCGGACAAAGTAGCAGCTGCGACCTCTCTAGCCACATCACTGCCCTTACGCAATATCTCATACACTGCTGGAATATCCTTTTCATACTCTGCTCTTCTGGCACGAATCGGAGAAAGCTCTTCCTGTAATACAGAATTCAGAAAACGCTTTACTTTCATGTCTCCCAAACCGCCACGAGTATAATGCTCCTTTAATTCATCCAAATTCTCATAATCAGATAAATACTCCGCAAAATGCTCCGGTCTGCTGAAAGCATCCAAATAGGTAAAGACTGTATTTCCCTCCAGATGTCCCGGATCCGTCACTTTAATATGTAAAGGATCAGTGTACATTTCCATTACCTTGGCACGTACATCCTCCTCTGTATCTGACAAATAGATACAATTGCCAAGGGACTTGCTCATTTTCTGCTTGCCATCAATTCCTGGCAGCCTCAGACAGGCTTCATTATCTGGAAGTAAGACCTCCGGCTCTACCAACACTTCATCATAAATACTGTTGAATTTCCGTACAATTTCACGTGTCTGCTCAATCATCGGCAGCTGATCTTCCCCTACCGGAACCGTCGTCGCACGGAATGCAGTGATATCCGCCGCCTGACTAATCGGATAATTAAAGAATCCTACCGGAATACTGGTTTCAAAATCCCGCATCTTAATCTCAGATTTTACAGTGGGATTTCGCTGCAATCTGGATACTGTTACCAAATTCATATAATAAAAAGTCAGTTCACACAACTCCTGAATCTGAGACTGGATAAACAGTGTGGATTTCTCCGGATCCAATCCGCAGGACAGGTAATCCAGTGCCACTTCTATAATATTCTGCCGAACTTTTTCTGGATTTTCGAAGTTGTCAGTCAATGCCTGTGCATCGGCAATCATGATAAAAATTTTATCATATTCTCCTGAATTTTGCAACTCTACTCTCCGCTTCAAAGATCCTACATAATGCCCCACATGCAACCTTCCAGTAGGTCTGTCTCCCGTCAATATTGTCTTTCTCATTTCTGCCTCCAAATCATGTTTTCATTTCTTCGTTTTTTATAGTATAGTGTCACAGCTTTTCCATGTCAAGGCACATAGAGACCTAATCTGCCCTGCTGCCGCCCCTTGTTCACCAGGCACCGCCGATTAGATCACAAATGTTAATGTTAACCATCTTTTTCACATTCCACGCAGATAACACGCAGCACCCCTTCTGAAACCTGGAAGCGTACATCCTGACCACCATAACTCATCCCGTAAACCCGTTCCGGATCCTGCTGATAACCAGGTCTGGGATCCTGTGCCAGCACTCCATATAAGGCTTCTCGCTGATGAGACGGAATTTTGCATTCTAAATCCGACGGAATCACTACCTGTAAAGTCTGTCTCTCTACCACATCAGTAAATCCTCCAGTCGCTTCCGGATGACAATCAGCATAGGGAAGGTATGGCTTGATATCATAAATTGGTGTCCCATTCATCAGATCCCCACCAGCAATCTGCAGGACATATCCCCTGACCGAATCCTGCTGCACCCCGATTAGTCGGACGCAGGATAATCCAATCGGATTGGGGCGAAAGGGAGATCGGGTGGCAAACACTCCCATACGGGTATTTCCTCCCAGTCTGGGTGGTCTGACCGTAGGCGACCAGGTCGTCTTTTTGTTCTCAGAAAACTCCCAGAGAAGCCAGATATGGGAAAAATCTTCCAGTCCGCGCAAGGCCTGTTCATTCCGGTATTCTGGCTCAAACACCACCGTTCCCTGCAATTCCTCTACCAACCCACTCTGTCTGGGAATACCAAACTTGGTATCCATGGCATTTTCTATATGTGCAATTGGTTCTATCTGCATATTAATCCTCTTTTCTAAGTAATTCTCTATCTAGTATGTATGCCTTGTGTCGTCTGCGATTTGTTCCTCCACCCGTTTTACTTCTGCCTCAAAATCTCCAGCTGACCAAAGCCTGCAACCCTGCCCCAGAATAATCAACTGAATCACATTATCTGAAGTTGCCACTGTCACATCATAATCGCGCCCAATGCGGTGTGCCAGTTTTTCTATATATTGGTCCGCCGTTTCCGCTTCTTTCGTATAAACTACATGAATATTGTGATAATCCATCATCTTGCCGATTCCGCCACGAACCTTGTAGGCATCAAACACCAGAATCAAAGTCACACCACAATACGCCTGATAATTACACAAAATATCCATCAGACGGTCTCTGGCTGCATCAATATTATCCTTTGCCAATGTCTTCAGTTCCTCCCAGGCAAACACAATATTATAGCCATCCACCAACAGATACTTCTCCCGTTTTTTGGAAGATGCCGCTTTGGACGACGTTTTGCTTTCTGCCGTAATCGTCCGGCGTCTCTGGCGTTTCCAGCCCCGTTTTTCCTGCCGCTTTGTGGCACTCATCCGCCCCAGAATAGAATGAATCTCTTCTTCCCCAATGGACAAATCATCCACATAGCCCTGTCTGCGCCGCTCAGCCGCCGACATCGCTTCATACAGTTCCCGTTCTTCCCGACTGCGGATCTCTTCCGCATCTAAATGGTATCCATTTTCCACATGGGCATGTTCCGGTACCTCATTCCAGGGTACAATATAGCCAGATCCATGGGAACAGAACACCGAATCCGCTGTCTGCCACTTATCCAGATCCGGATCATATCCCCGCTCCAGTATGACTTCTTCTGCATTATGGCAGGGAAGATAACCGTAGATCTGGCAAGATAATCTACCCTTCCCACCGGTATAAGCCGCCAGATCCCGATGATACTCCCACATAGTTGCCACCGGAGCAAGCCCGGTCAGAACTGCCATCTCCCCATGGTTATCCGGTGCATCTAGTTTGCCGCTCATCCGCTCAATATCTGTCATAGCTCGTCCCAATTGCTCCGCCGGCACAGTCAGCCGGAAGGAATAATAGGGTTCCAGCAGGACATTCACAGCACTCCGCAGTCCCTGGCGCACAGCACGGTATGTTGCCTGTCTAAAATCTCCACCCTCTGTATGCTTGGGGTGGGCGCGTCCGGCAATCACAGAGATTTTCATATCGGTAATGGCAGAACCCGTCAAAGCTCCACGGTGATTTCGTTCCTCCAAATGGGTCAGAATCAGTCTCTGCCAATTTCTGGCAAGAAGATCCTCACTACAATTTGTCTCAAATTGCAGTCCACTACCTGCCTCTCCCGGTTCCAGCAGCAAATGCACCTCCGCATAATGCCGGAGAGGTTCAAAATGCCCAATTCCAATCACCGGCTCGGCAATGGTTTCCTTGTATACAATACTTCCAGTATCAAATTCCACATCCATGCGGTAGCGTTCCCAGAGCTGCCGTTTGATAATATCAATCTGCATCTCACCCATGATCTTCACATGGATTTCTCCCACCGCTTCGTCCCAGACCACATGCAGCTCCGGTTCCTCTTCCTCCAACTGTCGCAAAAGTGGCATGGCTCGTCCAGCGTCCCAACCCTCGGATAGACGGATCTGATAGGTCAGTACCGGCTCTAACACCGGCAGTTCTGACTCCTGCTCCACTCCCAATCCTTCTCCAGGATAGGTACTGTTTAACCCAGTCACAGCACATACCATACCGGCAGATACTTCCGGTACTGCCTCATAACGTTCTCCCGAATAAATACGGATTTGATGTACCTTTTCCGACCAGGTCTGTTCTTCCTCATCACCAGTCTCTGACTTTCTCTTTTCTCCAGTCAAAACCTGTTTTGCGGAAAGAGTTCCCCCTGTAATCTTCATATGAGTAAGGCGGTTTCCCTGCTCGTCTCTTGTAATCTTATAAACGATAGCTCCAAATTCTTCGGCATAGACTGGTGCAGAAGTATAGTTTGCAAAACCGTCCAAAAATTCCTCCACACCGTCCATATGCAATGCCGAGCCAAAATAACAGGGAAATAATTTTCTCTCCCAAATTAATCTGCGTATCTCCTCATCGGATACCACACCAGTTTCCAGAAAGATATCCAATAATCCCTCTTCGCACATGGCTGCAGCTTCCATCCGCTCCACTTCCGCTGTCCCAAAATTCGTACAGGCATCGGATAGCTTTTCATGCAGCTCCTGCATGATTTTCTGGGCATCTGTATCTGGCTGATCCATCTTGTTAATAAATAAAAACACCGGGATATCGTAGCGGTCAAATAACTGCCACAATGTCTCGGTATGGCTCTGGACGCCATCTGCGCCACTGACCACCAGAATCGCATAATCCAGCACCTGCAATACTCGCTCCATTTCGGCAGAAAAATCCACATGCCCCGGTGTATCCACCAGAGTAATATGAGCATCTCCCTGTTCAAAAACCGCCTGACTGGAATATATGGTAATCCCACGCATCCGCTCCACTTCATCATGATCCAGAAAGGCATTCTGATCATCCACACGCCCCATCTTCTGGATCACACCGGCAGAATACAAAATCCCCTCGGATAAAGTGGTCTTGCCGGCATCCACATGCGCCATCAGACCGGTACAGATATTTTTATTTTGCTTGTTTTTTGATGTTATTTTATTCATTTCCATGCCGTTTTCCCTGTCGCCAACAAACTATCTATGTCAGCAAAAGCATTTTCCAACGCTTCTGAATGATACATTTCATACATATCAAAAACAAAATCTGTTAGATTTTTTTCATCCAAACTTTTCAGCACCTCGTCAGCTGACATTTTTTTGTAGCTTGCATAGCTTTCTAATAGATAAGTAAAAAACCTGAACTCTTTACTCAATTTCATCACCTCTTAAATAAAGGGAGTTCCGAAAATCTCCAGTAATCACTTCATTTTCCCACATGTCGTATACAGCTAGCGGACTAAAATACCATAATTTCATATTATCGTCTGTAAGCATCCGATGAGTTTCTGATTGCAAAAAAAGCCGTAAACCGTCCATTTCTGAAATTCCTCTGTTTTCAGCAATCAAACATGCAATTTCAGAATCAAAATTTTGCAGGATAGAAGGTCGTGTATACTCATTCATATTGTTTTACCTCCTGATACACAAGGGCAGATAATCCTCTCCATGTCAAAAATGCATACTGATCAACAAGCTTTTGCGGCTTTAAAAGTACAAGCGCAGTTTCCTTATTAATGACTCCTGCCATATAATCACTAATTACAGGAATAGTATTGTCATTAGCAACCGGACCAATTACAATGTCATATTTAGGACCACTATAAATCCCTTTTCTATTCATCGTTACATAGTCTAACCAACTAATATCTGCAGAATCAAAATGTAATATAGATAATTCGTTTAATATTTCTTCATCAAATTGGTATGCAGTTACTATCGGTTTGCCCTTTCGTCGTCGATATGCCTGAATCTTAGCCCATTTCTTTGCCTGTTCCCTACTTGAAGTTGTATAAAATCCTGCACCAAAATCAAGGGCACGATTCGATATAATAATCTGAGGTTTCTCAACTTTAACATTACTTCCATGAAACAAAACCATAGGCGAAACTTCCCTTTCTACTGTCTATCACGAAAACAGTATAACACGAAAATAGAATCTATCACAACTGCGATTCCACTGCTACCAATGCCGCATCCACCACTTTATCCATATCGTAATAGCGGTATTCTCCCAATCTTCCCCCAAAAATCACATTCTTCTCCGCTGCTGCCAGCTCCCGGTATCTGGTTACCAGTTCTTCATTTTTGGCATCATTTACCGGATAATACGGCTCATCTCCCTGCTTCCACTCACTAGGATATTCTCTGGAAATCACAGTCTTTGGCTGAGTACCAAATTCAAAATGTTTATGCTCAATGATCCGTGTGTATGGCACCTCCCGCTCCGTATAATTGACTACCGCATTTCCTTGATAATTCTCCATATCCAGAGTCTCCTGTTCAAAGCGTACGGAACGGTATTCCAACACACCCAAGTGATAATCAAAATAACGATCTAACATTCCGGTATACACAGTCTTATCTGCCACATCCGGATGAGATTCCCGATATTCAAAATAATCAGTATTTAAAAGTACATCTGATCCCTCCAGCATTTTCTCTACGATAGCAGTGTAGCCCCCAATCGGAATACCCTGATAACGGTCATTAAAATAATTATTGTCATAGACAAAGCGCAAT
>CAMWKN010000042.1 GCA_947174825.1 uncultured Clostridium sp. | reverse complement strand
TGTCTTTTAATCCATTTTTTATGTACCAGACTTTTGAGAATATCTGTCATCCGTCCCGGTACAACATGAAGCTGCTCCGTCAAGCGACCGGCACTCACATGATCCTCCACAAACACCAGATACCGTAACACACCATACTCTCCCCGCAGACTGTCAAAAACAGTTCGATTCATCCTCTGATTCAATAATTCTGCCAATAAATTATATAATTCTTCTCCTAAATTTTCTTCTATCATAAGCCAACCTCCGAATCCTACTCATTATATTCTAATTGCTGGCAGTTTTCAACTTTTCAATCTCCGTACACTGGATCAGTATTGTGACTTATTTCACTGCTGAATTGAAGACATAGTATTACATATCCCGGATAAAAAAGAAACTCGAGAAAATTTCTAAATTTATTGAAATTCTGTCATATGTTTTCGGTAATGTAATGGCAGCATATTTCTCTGCAATTTTGGATTTGTTCGTTCTGTCACAGCAATATGATGAAAGAAAGTTTTCCACAGATCTACATATTCTTCCTTTCGTTCCTGTAATGCATGAAGATGCTGTTCCTGTTCCGATGTTAAAAAATGAAGATCCCATGTTCCATCTGCATAATGAAATGTCGCCTCCCCATTGGTCTGATCGTAAATTACAAACCATTCATTCATAAATCGGTCTGCAAAATGTTCTGTTAACATAGGTAGGATCCGATGCTTGGGTTCAATGATGGCATAAAGAAGGGAGGGATTCTGTCGGATCTCCTGAAATCGCAAAAACTCCTTGTAAAAATGCACTTCATTGCCCACGGAACGTTTTATCTCAAATACCCTCTTAACACAGGGTAACTGTAATGCACTGCATACCGGATGCCCCATGGTAAAACCATAACTAATAAACTGATACAAAGCATCTCCCCTATCCGGAAAACAGGACACCACAGCATACATCATATATTGATATGCCTGTCTGGATATCCGTTCTCTTACCGTCTTCATCACATTTTCTGCTTTCTGCGGATCCGTTTGTACATTTCTGTATTCTGAAAACAGTTCCAAATTCTCCGGTTCCCCCTCAATTACCGGCTGAATTCGAATATATTGATGACCATATCCAGAGACACCTGCATCATAAATGGCAGTTAATATTCCATTAACGGTATTTTCACATTGATAAATCCGAATTGGTTTATCCATTCTGCATCACCCCAAAATCATCAAATAAGGTCAACTGTTTGTAGGTTACTCTCTCCCCATATCCCTTCATTACATCAGGCTCATTTTCCAGGAGCCTTCTGGTAATATAATCCTCGTCGATCTTTAAAAAAGGAAGCAGCATACGCCCATTACAAGTAATAAAATATACTGCCCGCTTTAATACCACACCAATGGCTTTTAATGCTTGATAGTCCAGACTGCCACTGCGTCTGGCAGCAACAATTCTATGCGCTGACTTGGTGCCAATTCCCGGTACTCGTAATAAGGTATCAAAATCTGCGGTATTGATCTCCACCGGAAAATGTTCCAGATGCCCCAGTGCCCAGTCACATTTGGGATCCAGGTAGGTATTAAAAAAAGGTCTTTTCTCCGACAATAATTCATCGGCACGAAAACCATAATACCGCAACAAAAAATCCGCCTGGTATAAACGGTGTTCTCTCCGAAGAGGTGGTCCCTGCTCTAGTGCCGGCAAGGTACTGTCCTGGTTCACATTAATAAATGCAGAATAAAATACTCTCTTGAGATCAAAACGCTGATACAATGCCTCGGAAACCGCCATAATTTCATAATCACTTTCCCCAGTAGCCCCAATAATCATCTGTGTACTCTGCCCGGCTGGTACAAAGCCCCGGCTGGTGTCCTGACGGTTCCACTGGCTTAAGCCGGTTCCTGTCGCATTGTGGTATGGCTGTAAGCGAAAAGCACCATCCTTCTGACAGCATTTGTCTACTCTTGTAGAATCCTGTAAGATACTTTTACTGTCAGATTTCGATTGTTCAGAAACCAAAGTTTCCCTGGCATGAATACTTCCTGTCTGTCTCTGTACTAATTGTCCTGCCCGATCTTCCTTTGATGTGCCAGACAAACAGGCTACCTGGCGATTCTGTGTGATATTCCCAACTGACGACCGAATCTGAGATCCAGGAAGCTCCCTGCCCATTCTCTTCTGCGTATACCAATAAGCACTCTGGTTTCCACCTTTCATTCCCAGTTGTTCCCTGCTTTCTGCCATCCCATTCTGAATTTGGCGCATAGGAGTCAGTATGGTACCTCTGCTTTTATTTGGTGCCAGTTCCTGTAATCCACGCTCCGTGGGAAGCTCCAGATTGACGCTCATACGGTCTGCATACCATCCGGCGGCTTCCACTAGTTCCGGTGAAGCCCCAGGAATCGCCTTGCAGTGAATATATCCATGAAATCGGTGGATACGGCGCAAATCCTGTAATGTTTTACAAATCAGTTCCATGGTATAATCTGGTGATTCAATAATCCCAGAACTTAAAAACAAACCCTCAATATAATTCCTGCGATAAAATTCCATTGTCAAAGTACAGACTTCTTCCGGCGTAAAGGTAGCCCGGGGAACATCGTTGGTACAGCGGTTAATACAATATTTGCAATTGAAGATACATTCATTGGTATACAGGATCTTCAGTAAAGAAATGCATCGTCCATCTGCAGCAAAACTATGACAAATTCCACTTGCCTCTGAATTACCAGTATAACCAGGCTTTCCCCCCCGACTGACGCCACTGGAGGTACATGCCACATCATACTTTGCCCCATCTGCCAATATGGCAAATTTCTGCTGTAAACTTGCATTTTCCTGAAAAATCATCTACCTCACCTCCTGTATCTCATGCTTTCATCCATAAAACCATAAAAGAATCAATATTATATTCCCCAAAGCGCAAACATATGATCCAAACATCTGTTTGGATCATATTATCATACTCTATTTTGTTTGTCAATCAGAATTTTTCCCCTGTAGAATGTTTAAAAGCATTTTCTGAGTAAGAATTTACACCATGAAAATAGGAGTATTTCAATACGATTTTTGAAATACTCCTTGATTCCTTCCCTATACGACCAACATCATCATTCCTTGCTTTGATCCGATTTTTTTTTCTGTTTCAATTCCAAAGCTGATTCCAATTCCTGTTCACATAATTTCTGCAATTTCTTGGTCCATTCCAATGTTTCATAGATTACAGAAGGTTTCTTGGCACTGAGTTCTGCACCATCCATAATTTTTTTGATTTCTTTTTTGGAAAGAACCTTATTGACATCACGAAGTTCCATCATATAGCTGCCTTCGTGAAATAGAATCCAGGCTCTATTTTCCTCTTTGCTGGAAGCAATATAAGCCGTTCCTGCTTCTGCTTCATATTTGCTGATTGCATCTGCCTGTGACAGAATATTGATAAAATCAGTCTGTAAATGGTAATAATACAGAGTAAAGAAATCCGTGTCTCCCTTTTCTCCATAACAGATATACGCTTCATACGCTTTATCCCCATTACAATACCCTTTTGGCAAATAATTCAAAACCAGATAATATGGCTTGGAGTCTTTGGATTCCTCTGGCAGCATCTCCCCCTCCTCTTTCTTTTCATTAGTCTGAGCGGATGTATCCCCTGGATACTGTTCTTCTTTGGTAAAATGAACTCCTGAACCAACTTCTGTTTCAACATCTTTTGCCGAAAAAGGTAGGATTAAGTTTTGTAACACCGAACTCTTTGCTGCAATCACATTTTGTAAATTAGGATTCTTAGCCGCAATCACGGAAACACTGGTTCCGGCAACTACCAGTCCAATGGCTGCCACCACAGCTATTTTCCGATAATGCTTTTTTGAACTCTTAGAAACAGCTTTGACATCAGCAGCAGCTTCCTCAATATATTGATCCTCTACTCCATCTAACATTTTCTTAATATAATCCTTATTCATGATATCAACCCTTTCTTTAACAAATAATGTTTTAATTTTTCTCTGGTTCTATGTAAATGAACCGTAACATAATTGTTGCTCTTTCCATAGGTAGAAGCAATTTCTGATATGGACTCCGAAAACCAATATCGTTTCACAAAAAAGATCCGGTCTAATTTCTTTTGCCGTGCAAGAAATACATTGATTTCTTTCTGAAGTTCCTGTACCAGTAATTTATCTTCCACAAATTTGCTACTGCAAAGTGTGGTTTCTAATTCACACAAGGCAACATCATAAGTCGAATTTCTTTTCTCCGCATTTAAATACTCCCACCTTTTCAATGCTTGATTTTTGGCAATTCGGCAAACATAGGAAATTAAAGAACCCGGATTCTCCGGCGGTATTTGATTCCATACCGCATATAAAGTATCATTGACGCATTCCAATGCATCCTGTTCATTATGGACGATATGGTTTGCAATCACTTTACACAGGCTTCCATATTTTTCATCCAGGGCTTTGATTGCCTCCTCCGAACGCTCCTGAAATAATTGTATAATCAGCTGATCCTCCACTTTTTCACCTCCTGGTAATATTGCTAAAGTGGCTACATGTCGACGTTTCACCCTTCTGATAATACAGTACGGATTTCACGAAAAATATTACAGTTTTGTTGAAATATATTCCAATAGAGCAAATAAGGATTACAGCAAATGCCGTAATCCCTTCCAACATAAAATACCCTTCTATTTCGCATTTTTTCTTTTAAATATGTCATCAAACAAATCATCCAAAATCAAATATCCAAACCATAAGAACGCAGTTCATTCCTATTTTTATTTTTTCGCTCTTCCAATTCTTCTAAAGCTTTTTTATAGATATAAGGAGTATTATATATCTGATCCCGCTTTGTCACAGTAGAAATTCTCCACTCCTCTAAAGCCCTTGCTTTACTCTCCAAAGAATCTCTTCCTCCCTTTGCACGCCCCATTTTTATTTCCTTTGCTATTACAACAAACATCTTTTGATAGACAGATATTAAATCATCATGATTATCTGTTTGGATATACAACAATCCTTCATTGTAGTCATTATAGCCAAAGTTTTCCTCTTCTTTATTAAAACTTGGTAAATTTAACATAGGTGATTGGAAAATTCTATAATATTCTATACATGCATTTAGATCTGTAACCTGTTTAAGCACCGGAATCATTATTTTTTCTGTTTCTATTAATGCTTTTCTCATTTGAGAACCTAAAGAATTCTCGTTATTCTTTCTATATAAAAACTCCATTAACATAATACGTTTTCTTTCATTGTAAGTAAGGGGGCTTGATTCCCAATAAATATCACTAAGACTGCTAAGCCAGTTAGTATTATCTCTCGGTGAACATGTAAGATCAATTGCCCTGCGATATACAGTAGCTACTCCACCATAAATTGAAAAATTTCCATAACCAGCTTCTCCACACCATTCATTCTTACATGTAATAATATGAATAATTTCATCCCCGATAACTCTGACCAAATACGGCTGTCTTCCCTTAATTTTAACAAAACCATATTCCTTCAGCCCTTCTCCAAAAACCTGTTTAAAAACAGTATTTAATGTTGCCATAAGAAATCCTCTTTTTGTAACGCTACTACCATATAAAATCTACATTTTCCTGTTTCTATGTAATATAATATGTTACAATACTATCATAGTAAAAAACTATGGTCAACCGAAACAAAAGGGGGAACAGTCATGTTGTGGAAACGAAAAAAACAATCAAATCAAAAAATCCCATATGATCCAGCCAAACAAACTGCTATATTAAAATGTAGCATCTGCAATGGTGAACAGGTTGCTGGCTTTCAGGATACGGAAACTGGTAAATTCCAGGAAGTTATGCTGATACAAAGTGAATCTGACCTGGAACGATTTCGGCAGACATACGGTCTAAGCGAAATCAAGAAAATTTATTAATTGTTAATATTCCCATACCAATAAACGTTATTTTTTTACATCTTCCTCACGAAACTGAAACTCGTACTCTTCCCCACCAGTCATATATATGATCCTCATACTGACATCTCTGTAGATCTCTCCTTCACATTGATTAAGACGATCGCCCGTTCCTTTTCCTATAAGAGAAATCCTCGAAAAACCATTATCTTTATTTGCCTGGCTGGAATCCGGATTTACCTTATAGGCATTGATTAAATTCGTCTCAAGCACCTTTTTTTCTATCTCAATTTGAGCATCAATATTGTCCTCCAATAACTGAATATTCTCACTGTCTTCATCATAAATACACTTTTTCCGCAACCACTTCATCAAATTCTTATATTCTGCTTTCCAGGCTTTTTTATATGCATTCTGTGCCGCTCGGATCTCTACCTGGGAATTATCCCAGGAATATATTTGTGACATAAAATATTGATCGATAGGATTGCGCTCAACAGAATATTTCTCAGCATAGTCTCCCTCTGACAAATCAATCTCATCTTCTTCGGCAGTTTCCTCTGGCGAATCAATCTCATCTTCTCCGGCAGTTTCCTCTGACGAATCAACCTCTGCTATACTGGCGGTTTTCTCTGGCATATTTGTCAGCGACGGTTCACTTTCCACAGAACTGCTATCTCCATTTGAAACAGCATGCTTGCTCCCTTGGGAATCACAGGACCAGGTCATCATAGCAATGACAAAAACAACCAGCAGTATCTCAACTTTTTTCATTTTCCTCTACCTCCACATGAATAGCTACCTATCACAAAGACAATATGCCAATCAGATATTTCACAGACCAGACTCAAAGGATCTAGCGGGCAATCTTAGCGATATCCGTTTTACATTATAAACCAAACAGTAACATATAAGTATACTGTTGTCAACCAGCCTTTCTTAATTTCCCCTCATTTACCCAGCTCGCCATTACTATTCACTACCCTTCCACGGTTTATATTCACCATCTACGCAGCAATAATACTAATTATAGTCACACAAAACCTCGTCAATAAGCAGAAAAAGTCCCATCAATAAATATGCTTGTTTCAAAATACGAAAACGCAAGAAATATATGGTTGACATCGTAAAACTAACATGATACTATTAGGTTTACAAACCAAACCTTTAGCGCATCAAAAAGGAGAATCCCTATGAATAACCTATTAAAAAGATTATCAAGACTATTTACAATATTATTTCTGCTGACACTCTGCGGCTGTGGCGCCAACCCTGCTACAGATACAAACCCGGAATCTGCCACTGCCAGTTCCGGATCAGCAATTTCATCAGAAACCACAGCAGATCCTTCTGCTACCATGGATCCCGAAAGACGGAAACAGGTGCAATTAGAGATCAACAGCAACAGCCAGAACAAAATCCTCATCCCCGATCCGGCTACGATCACAGAGGATGTAGTAAAGATCTCATTACAGACTGAGGCAGAGGACGATGATGATATCTGGAATTACGAAACAGAAGATGAGTATATTGCCAAATGTCAAAACCGTTATGGTGCAGATCTTTCCTTTGCCGGATTGGGGGACAATGTCATGGTCAGCTCCTATGTAGTCGGCAATATGACCGATCCCGATTCTAATGTAAAGAATTGTCTGGCTTTATTTGTCCATGAAAACCCAGAAACAGAACAGGAAAAAAATTATTTTCTGGTGTTGGATTATGGGCAGGGCAGCTATTACCTAATGCCAACGGAATTTTTCCTTCGTTCCTGGAGCAGCTGGGATAAACTGCAAGTCAGAGATATGACTGGCGACGGCACTCAGGAGCTGGTCATTGCCACCATTCACAATAAATGGATTGATGTTGGAGTATATCGCTGTGATGTGCAAAACCACTCCCTGTTCTCACTCTTCTCAACAATAGATGACTATGATGAAGAGAAGGGGGATTTCCCGGACCGCGCCTGGTTCCAAGGTCATCTGGAAGACGATTATAAAGTCGTACTGGAATTTCCAGAAATAAATTATTCCAAAACCGTTTCTATGATTGATGATGGCGGTTACTCCAGAGAAGAATTGCAAGTTGGCTCCGAAGATCCCTATGGTGGAATAAATTTTGTTGCCCTCTGGAAAAACGGTAAATTACAGAAAAAGAAAGTAGATGAAGTAGCTGAAGAAGATATGGTATTTTTATATACCTTAGATCATGTGGACTATCCTAGTGGAAAATCGGGGAAGCCACAGTTAGAACTGGTACGTGGAATCTTCATTGGACATCGTTCAGAATGTATCGGCAACATGCACCTCTTTCTACAATATGATCCAGACCAGGATCGGCTTACTCTCAAAAAAGTAAAATATGTAGATTACAAACAAAGGTCAAAGGAATGGGAAAACTTTGATGAATGGGATGAAGAATGAATGGAAAACTTGCATGATTGATAAGGAAAATGGAGGTACCAGCCCATGAAAAAACCACTCATAAAAGGAGTTACTATGGTTATTTTACTGCTGAGTCTGACCGGCTGTGGGATGGCAGACTCCG
>CAMWKN010000041.1 GCA_947174825.1 uncultured Clostridium sp. | reverse complement strand
CTGGTCTCCTGTCCGGTTTTCTCCAGAAAAAATAGTACAATTAATTTATATAATTTGACTACTTCCGGCTGCATGATTTTCCCCCTGTTTTGCAAACATATAGGCTTCACCGTCACTAACAAGCCATTAAAAATGCCATAGCTTCTATGCTGTTATATTTTGCATTTTCTCGACTTATATGTGGGATTTTACCGCTTCTGCCACTGCTTCTGCCGCCCTTGGATCAAATGCCTCTGGCATAATATGGTCTGCATCCAACTCCTCATCAGACACCAATCCTGCCAGTGCCAGCGCTGCCGCCAGTTTCATGTCCTCTGTAATCTGTTTGGCACGTCCCTCTAAAGCTCCCTTGAAAATTCTTGGAAAAGCCACCACATTGTTGATCTGGTTCGGAAAATCTGACCGTCCGGTACCCACCACCTTGGCGCCTGCTTCCTTTGCCAGATCTGGCATAATCTCCGGTACCGGGTTGGACATAGCAAATAGGATCGCATCTCGATTCATAGACGCCACCATCTCCGGTGTTACGGTATTCGGTGCGGATACGCCCACAAAAATGTCTGCACCTTTCATGGCATCCGCCAATGTTCCACTCATTCCGCCCAGATTGGTCACTTCCAACATCTCTTTCTGCATCCAGTTTAATCGATCAGACTCTTTTGACATAATTCCTTTGGAATTACACATGATGATATCTTTGAAGCCATAACGAAGCAGAAGTTTCGCAATAGCAACACCTGCCGCACCTGCGCCGTTCATAACCACCTTGCAGTCTTCCTTTTTCTTGCCAACCACTTTCAGGGCATTGATGGTACCTGCCAGTACCACAATCGCCGTTCCATGCTGATCATCGTGGAAAACCGGAATGTCCAGTACTTCCTTCAAACGGGATTCAATTTCAAAACAACGGGGCGCAGAGATATCTTCCAGATTAATGCCGCCAAAAGCTGGTGCAATATTGATTACTGTCTGTATGATCTCCTCGGTATCCTGCGTGTCCAAGCAGATCGGAAAGGCATTTACGCCGCCAAATTCTTTGAACAACACTGCCTTGCCTTCCATAACCGGCATAGCAGCCTCTGGTCCGATATTTCCCAGTCCCAGCACCGCACTACCATCGGATACCACCGCTACGGTATTAGATTTAATCGTATATTGATAAGCAGCCTCTTTATCCTCTGCTATGATTTTACACGGTTCTGCAACACCTGGTGTATATGCCAATGCCAGATCTTCTCTGGATTTCACTTGACACTTAGGAGTGGTGTCCAGTTTTCCTTTCCATTCCTGATGTAATTGAATCGCTTTTTCTGCGTTTGTCATTTTGTCCTCCATTCCACTGCCACAAAGTGGCTCTCATCGTAAAACATCTATTTCCAAAATCATATCTTAGCACAGATTCTGCTGTCTGGCAATCCACTGGTCTAGTGTCAGCGGACGGTAATCCGAAAACATGGTAAAACAATTAATCAGATTACAGGCGAGGGATCTGGGTTCCCCCAGCCCCCCGCCCCGTACTTTCGGCTGGTACTGTAATTCTGTTGACTCCCGCTGAAATCTTTTGACATTGTCATAATCCGGTGTGGCATGGACATGACCATATAACATATAAGTGGAATCTCCATGGTATTGTCCATTGTAACAAATAATGGGATAATGGCACAATACTACTTTCCGTCTATTGTCATGCAGTTCTGCATAAGGCTTGATCCAGACAAACTGCTCCGGGCGAAATGCCTTATCCCGCAAAAACAATCGATCATGATTGCCACTTACCAGATATTTGATGCCATGCAACTGAGCCAGAAGTTCGTTAACCCGTTCTCCCTTTCCCATACACAGGTCTCCCAGAATAACCACTTCATCCCTGGGTCTGACCGTCTCATTCCACCGCTGTAACATCACAGCATCCATTTCCTCCACGGTCGAAAACTCCCTGCCATCCAGTTTGCGGATTTCATCATGCCCAAAATGGCAGTCCGCTATATAAAATCTCATGCCCGGTATCCCTTTGGATTCTGTTGCTGCCATCTCCAGGCATCTTCACACATCTTGTCAATACCACGCTCTGCAACCCAGCCCAGCTCTTCTTTTGCCTTGGTAGGATCTGCATAACAGGCATCGATATCTCCTGGTCTGCGTTCCGCAATACGATATGGCACCTTATGTCCACATGCTTTTTCAAAGTTATGGATAATATCTAACACACTGTAACCCACACCAGTTCCCAGATTATAAGTAACCAGTCCCGGATGTTTCCCCAACTTCTCCAACGCCTTGATATGTCCCACAGCCAGATCTACAACATGGATATAATCCCTGACACCAGTGCCATCCGGTGTGTCATAATCATCACCAAATACATTAACCTGCTCTAACTCTCCACCGGCAACCTTGGCAACATATGGCATCAGGTTGTTTGGAATTCCGTTAGGATCCTCGCCAATCCGTCCACTCTCATGGGCTCCAATTGGATTGAAATAACGAAGCAGGGCAATGTCCCAACTGTCATCTGCCTGGTAAATATCGCGTAGCATATCTTCAATGATTAATTTGGTCCGTCCATATGGATTAGACACCGATAATGGAAAATCCTCCGTAATCGGTACCGTTGCAGGCTTGCCATAAACGGTAGCTGATGAGCTGAATACCAGAGACTTACAGCCATGCTTTTCCATACTCTTTAACAGATTCAAAGTACCGCATAAATTATTATCAAAATACTGTAACGGAATCTTGCAGGACTCACCTACTGCCTTTAATCCGGCAAAATGAATGACAGAATCAATGGATTCCTTTTCAAAGATTTCCTCTACGGCATCCTCGTCCACCAGATCCACTTCATAAAAGGTAATGGACTTTCCTGTCAGTTCCTCCACCCTGCGAATGGATTCCTTGCTGGAATTGCATAGATTGTCCAGCACGATAACCTCATATCCTGCATTTAACAGCTCCACATTGGTATGGCTGGCAATAAAGCCCGCTCCACCCGTCACTAAAATTCTGCTCATTATATTCCATCCTTTCTGTCAGTTCCACTGACAACTGCAATCTTTTCACGAAGAAATCGGCACAGTTTCTATCAAATCAACTATATAATCCACAACAGATCCAGTATAACATCAATCTACTGTCTGCACTTTAATCATATTGGTAGTACCGGAAATACCAATTGGCACACCGGAAGTAAATACTACCGTATCGCCACGATCCACCAAATCCATCCGCTGGCAGACACAGATTCCATGTTCAAACAGTTCAAAAACATCTTTCTTTTCCTGTAATAGTACCGGTGTCACGCCCCATGACAGATTGAGCTGCCGATACACCTTATCGGAAATTGCGCAGCCTATAATATCACAGCCTGGACGGTATTTTGAAATCATCCTGGCAGATCTGCCGGATTTGGTTACCGTGATAATTGCCCTGGCATTGATATCATGCGCCGTGGTACAGGTGGCATGACAGATAGCATCGGTTACATCCGGGTCCACCTTACGATCCCGCTGGAAAAACCGTTTCCGGTAATCAATATCTGCCTCCGTACAATTCGCAATACGCGCCATCATTTGTAATGACTCCACCGGATATTTGCCAGCAGCCGTCTCACCGGACAACATGATCGCACTGGTTCCATCATAAATGGCATTTGCCACGTCCGTTGTCTCTGCTCTGGTCGGACGAGGATGCTGCATCATGGAATCCAGCATTTGGGTAGCTGTAATAACCTGCTTACCAGCTTCATAAACTTTCTTGATAATCATCTTTTGGATAACCGGAACTTCCTCCGTAGGTATCTCCACACCCATGTCTCCCCTGGCAATCATAATCGCATCGGATGCTTCAATGATTTCATCAATATGGTCAACACCCTCCCGGTTTTCAATCTTTGCCACAATCTTAATCATACTGCCATCGTTATTTTCCAGAAGATTTCGAATCTGTCGTACATCTTCGGCTGTCCGCACAAAGGAAGCCGCAATATAATCCACATCCTCAGCAATTCCAAATAAAATATCCTCTCTGTCCTTCTCGCTCAGATACGGCATGCTCAAATGGACATCCGGCACATTCACACCTTTATGGTTGGATACTTTTCCGCCATTCTTCACCAGACAATGGATATCGGTGTCCTGAATTTTTGTCACTTCCATCTCAATCAAACCATCGTCAATGAGAATCCGCTCTCCCACCTGAATGTCCCCCACCAGCTCCGGATAGGTAATACTAACCTCTGATGCCGTACCCATAACCTCTCTGCCAGTCAGGACGAAAGAATCACCGGCATGCAGTTCCACAGATCCGTTTTCAAAATCTTTAACCCGAATCTCCGGTCCTTTTGTATCTAAGAGTGCAGCCACTGGTCTGCCATACCGCTCCCGCAGCAAACGTAAAGTTGTCAGCCTCCGCTTTTGCTCCTCATGGGTGCCATGGGAAAAGTTCAGTCTTGCCACATCCATTCCCTCTTTGATAAGTGCTTTTAACACTTCTTCGGAATCTGTCGCTGGTCCCAAAGTACATATGATCTTTGTTTTACGCATACTGACCTCCTGATTATTGATTACTGTTAGTGTACCACATTTTACCATGTTTTAGAACCCCTGTTTGCAAGAATAGTATTCCATAAAAATACCGACAATTTATGATATCCAATCTACATTCCGAAAATACGAAAGGAACTGTGATATCCTATGCGATTCCATCATAACCATTGGAGTACCGATTCCATCAAAGTTTTATCCACCAAAAAATTCTGCGATCTGTTTCTGGAAAAATACCAGACAGACCTGCTGATCCGCGGATTAATGAATATTAAATTTTGCAAATTAGATCGATTAGGCAAAGCATACCTGGCTACTTTTGCAATGCCGGACAAAGCTACACCTGCCCGTGCCAAAAAAACATTTGGCTTCTGCCTGATCGACGACCAACTCTGGTTTTTTGACGATACTGACACTGTCCGGCCTATTATAGAAGAAATTAATCAGTCCAAAATATCGGACATTGATTCTCCCGTCCTGTTTCTGTATCATTTTCTGGAGCAATTAATTCGCAATGATATTGCAAAACTGCAAAACTATGAAGATAAACTATCACAACTGGAAGGAATGCTGCTACAAACCGAACTGCACCAATTTGAACAACAGATTTTTATTGTGCGCAAAGATCTATCAAAACTCTGTTCCTATTACCGGCAATTGTCAGATATCTGCGAAACCATTGGAAAATATATTGCTTCCCCGGAGTACCCCCAGTGTTCCCAACTCTATGAATTATTAGATGATAAAATTGAACGTCTTTACGATATGGTTCAGATGATGACGGACTATTCCATTCAGCTGCGGGAGATGCATCAGACTGGAATTGATATGAGACAAAACCAGATCATGCGCACCCTGACAATTGTAACCACACTATTCTTGCCACTGTCCCTTATTGCAGCATGGTACGGAATGAACTTTCGAAACATGCCAGAACTGACAGCAGCACATGGCTATCCTGCTGTCTGCATTCTATGTCTGGCTATTATTGTTCTGGAATTTCTGTATTTCAAAAAGAAAGGGTGGTTTTAATCGTCCTGTACCGGAATCTGTTCCAGCTTCTTTTTTGCCTCCACATCTTCTGTCAGGTCATATACAATCTTGAGATAATACACAGCCGCATCATATTTCTCAGCATCCAGATATTTGTTTGCCATTTTCCATGCCATTCCCACCACAATCTGATCTGCACCAATAGGAAATCCATATTCCTTTGCATAGCCCTCCAATTCTTCTTGGGTCGGTTTGTTTACCGTTTTCTTGGTAACTGCCTGAATATAATACAGTTCCGATGGAGCTGTCTGATCTTCGCTGTCAAAATCCATACTCATCAGATAACATCCCATTGCTGCCTGATACAGCTTCTTTTTGACAAAATAATAACCTAAATTGCGATAGCAGTGTGCCACGTCCTCCCGCCGGAACGCATAACAGAATACCTTTTGTGTCAAACGAAAATAGGAAGCAATATCTCCAGACTTTTTGAAGGTTTCCATATAGTCAAAAGCAATCTGTGCATTTGCCGGATTCCAACGGACGGCCTTTTGCAAAACTTCTTTTGCCTGATCATATCTGCCCTGCTCCAGCAACAACATACCATATTCGTGATAAATTTGTGCATATGGCAATTCCAGATTATGTAATTTCTTTTTCGGTCTGTCCACAAAACGGTACAGCACTTCCTCAAAAGGTTCGTAAAAAGAATGATACTGTGTCAGCTGATCATTTTGAAACATTCCACCTGACTCAAACTTATCAATCATGGTTCGCAGCATCTGTTCTGCCCTTTTATATTCTTTGCGGAACACAGCAAAGCGGATTTCCTCTAATGTAGCCTCCATGCCCATCTGCTGCCGTTCCATTAATGCCTGGTATTCCGACTTGTCCTCCTGAGGCATCAGTCGATACAGAATACGCCCACAGGCACGGGTAATCTCTTGAGCATATTTATGTTGACGGTGTTCTTCAATCTGCTGTTTTAGATACTCAATATCAGACTGGGCATCTCCCGTCAAGCCTGCTGTAATATTGCTGATAATGTTTTCTAACTCCATCTATAACCTCCTCTTTGCTTTGCTAGTTACCTGTGTCTAAAAAATCCGTTCTTCCGTTTCTCCATCAAAAAAATGCAGATCTTCTTCCTCCATGTCAAAGAAAAAAACAGATCCCAACTCCGGTTCCTGTCCACGTTCCACCTGAACCGTAACCTGCTTATCACTGGATTCCAAATATAAATGTCCTCCTGCGTCATCCATCCCGTAAAAACTGGACACTGCGCTCAACGACCCCTCTGATTGTAAACGAATCCGTTCCGGGCGCACTCCAACGATAATCTCCTGTCCGGCATATCCGCTATCCCGGAAATGGGACAGTGTTTCCGGTGATAAAAAATATTCTCCCAATCCTTCTATCTGTAAATAAGCGGAGTCAGGTTTCCTCTGGTCTCTTTCCGAAACTTTCTCGCCCTGTTTTTTATCTGAATTTTGCTCTGAAACTTTCCCTTCTTGTTTTTTATCTGGACTTTCCTCTGTACCGGTTTCCGCACCTGTAACCAGCTTCGCCTTCCAGAAATTCATTGCTGGAACCCCAATCAGACCTGCCACAAACATACTAACCGGATGGCTATATACTTCCTGTGGTGTATCCAGTTGCTGCACTTCACCGTCTCTCAAAATTAAAATCTGCGTTCCCAGTGCCATCGCCTCTGCTGGATCTCGGGTCACATACAAGAAAGTAGCGTCCATCTGCTGGTAAATCAGCTGTAACATCTGCCGCAACCGATGTCTGGTGCCATCATCCAGTCCGGTAAAAGGTTCATCTAACAGAACAATCTTGGGATCCCGGACAAGCGCCCTCGCAATCGCCACAATCCGCCGCTGCTCTACTGACACGGCAGCTGGTTTTTGCTCCAGAATCTCTGTCAAATGAAATAATTCTGCCATCTGACCAACTTTCTCCTGGATCTGATCAGCAGGCATACGCTGCAATTTCAAACTATACGCAATATTGTCATAAATCGTCATACGAGGATATAATGCATGGTTTTGAAATACCATTGCCACCTCACCTGTGGATGGAGTCTTTTTGCTAACCAAAACATCGTCAATATAAACAGCTCCTCCCGTCGCCTTCTCAATGCCAGAAATCATACGCAGTAATGTTGATTTCCCGCTCTCTGATGGTCCCAGGACTGCCACAAACTCTTTCCCATCAATAACCAGATCCAGATCTTTCAGTACCTGCTCCCGCCTGCGGTAACGCTTGCACAGATGATCCAAATGCAGTTTTGGCATAGCGATTCCTCCTTCCCGATCTCATCATACTGACGCAGTAACGAAATAATTAGACAAGCTAAACTGTAAGAAACTTAGTTTATGATATACTAGCATCATCATGATTCAATTATAACAAGATAGGCTATGGAAAGCAAGGCTGGCAACTATCAGTCCTCCTCCGTCTGTTGTGACTTGTTACCATTCAAAAGCAAATCCATTACAGATAATCTAACGCAATCTTTTGAGTACTTCCAAGGTATAAAGCCAGGTTCTTTTCACGCTATCCACATTCATGGACTCTTTGGGAGTATGGATATCCTGCATATCTGGACCAAAGGATACACAATCCAAATCCGGCAATTTACCGGCAAACAGACCACATTCCACTCCCGCATGAAGTGCCTGCACCACCGGCTCCCGCCCATACTGCTCCTGAAAGACTTCCACCATTAAATCCCTAAGGGGAGAATCCTGCCGATATTCCCATGCCGGATACTCACCTTGGTTCGTCACACTTCCTCCCAGGCTGATCATCAGACAACGTATTTTTGCTACCAATGCTCTTTTCTCCGTTTCCACGCTGCTGCGAACAGAAAAGGATGCCGTTACTTCTGCTGCCTCCGTTTTCAGAATCCCAAGATTTAACGAAGTCTGTACCAGCCCCTCCAT